>NZ_KI542686.1:0-64060 GCF_000496155.1 Ferroplasma sp. Type II | reverse complement strand
AAACGTATTGCCTCTGAAATACTGCTATATTGATTTTTTTCCACTATTTCCTGAAGTTGATTAATTAAATCTTCAGAAACTCTGATGGTAATTCTGTAAGGGACCGACATTTTAATGGATTAAATTAAAACCCGATATAAAGTTTTGCCATACTACTTTTAGAAACACCATAATGTACATTTTCCTATGTAACCGGTATTAATAAAAAGTATATGGTTCAGTAGGACAATAAAACATTAAAATTATACAACTCAACACACAAAGATTTATTAATATGCATTATATTCAAATTGTGGGCTTTGTGGCGTAGCCGCAAGAACAATTAACATGATAAAACCTTATTTGCATGTAAGGGTAAAGTGTAGAAAGCTGGAGACCTTCAGGGAACAGGCACAAAAATAATATAACTCCCAGAGAGGGTAATGTGCATGGGAAGCATTGCCTGATAGCAAAGCCTTATCAAAAATTAGAGATAAACAATGTATTATCTTATAAAATATGGATATGATGGAACATCATTTACGGGTTTTCAAAGGGGGAATGGTGAAAACAGTGTTGAGGATTCAATTATAAAAATACTGAAAAAATACGGTATTGGAAATAACATTGAAAGTGCAGCAAGAACTGATAGGTATGTATCGGCAAGGGGAAATGTTATGCTGGTTGACACAGATACAAATATAGGAAATGTCATGGGAATCCTGAACGCCAGAATTCCAGGAATGTTCTTTTATTCCTATTCGGCACTTGATAGATATTTAAACCCCAGGCACAACTCCATGAAGCAATATTCATATATTATAACTGAGAATATTGATATATCCAGGGTAATGGAAACGCTTGGAGAATTTGTGGGGCAGCATGATTTTGTAAATTTTTGTAAACTGGACAGTAGGAATACTGTAAGAACTATAAAATCAATAAATTATTCAACCCGCAATGGATTTTACATAATTAATATCCAGGGGCGTAGTTTTGTATGGCATCAGATACGGAGCATGATGGCTTTTGCACTTATGGGGAAAAAACACCCTTTCTCACTGGAAAACAAATTTACGTATCTGGCAAGCCCGGAGCCCCTGGTATTAATGGATATATCATATGATAATGTAACTTTCAAAAACTTCGATTTTAAACGCCATAATCATTATTTCATGGAAAAAGAAAAAATTACCAGGACGGGGTATATGCTTTATGATATTTTTGGGAATAATCGGGACAAACAGGAATAATATGCATATTATTCATGAAAAAATAAAAATAAAATTATATAGAAATAAGTTCTTATGTGCTTAATGATAACAGAACAGATATTCTTAAAGGACTCATACTTAAAGGAATGCGAGGGGAAAGTCCTTATGTGTGAATTTACAGATTTGACTGTGGACAAAACTATTTTTTTCCCTACTATGGATGGGCAGCAGAATGATAAGGGTGAAATAGTTATTGACGGAAAAACTTATGGAATAGTGGACGTGTGGACAGACGGGGACTATATTCACCTTATTTCTCTGGATACATATCCGGAGAATGTGGTTGGAAAAACAATTCAGCAGAAACTGGACTGGGATGTCAGGAGTATCCATATGAGATTCAGGACGGCCATGTTTATAATATCTGGATTGGCTTATAAGTTTTACAACGCCAAATCAAGAATAAGCCAGACATATGATGACAAAGCATGGGTTGATCTTTATATAGACAACATTACAGAAGACATAGTAAAAAATATCACTGAGGAAGCAAACAAAATAGTGAAGCAGAACATTCCCATAAAGATAGAATACATGAACAATAATGATTTTCCACGGGAAAAACAGAGAATGAGCTATTCCACGGGGACATTGCCAGATGATGAAGAACTGAGGGTCATAAACATTGCGGGGCTTCCATTGCAGTCTGATTATGGCCTCTATACGGCAACTACATCCGAAGTAGGCGAAATAGAAGTGGCCAGTTCAACCGTTAAAGGGAAAATAGATAAACGGCTTACAATAACTTTGAAATAAATTTATGCCTGCATAATTTATTTTTATAAATTCCCGGCGAGAATTTTTAATTAAGTCTGTAAAACCGATAGGTTGAATTATGATTATTTTATATGATTTTAAATGGATGAACTGAATTTAATAAATAGACTGAACAGGGGCATTTCGTATATTGGAATTGCTATAGCTGTTCTTGGATTCTTTTTTACAATCCCTTTTCTTATCAAAGACATAAACTCAATAATAGGTGTTTCAGGTTCCTATTTTTACCTTCATATTACCGTTACCAGCAATCTGGCATATATATTTCTAATATCAGGCATTATTATAGTTCTGGCATCTTTCACACCATTCATTTATAACAGCACTAAATTTGCAAGTTTTGATATAAAAAATAATGAGTATTATTTCTCTGCACTTGCTGTTTACATGGCTTTGCTCGTATTTTCCTCTGTAATTATAGAAGTTTTTGATCCGTCAATAGCAGTTAGCCCGGTATCAAAAATGCCATTAGGGGAACAGAATTTTATCTATCTCATGAGTTCTGTTTTTCAGGTTCTCATATTTGAGTTTATACCTATTACAATATTAATTGCCATAATTCTGCTGGCTACAAAAAAGTTCAAATTTTCTTCGTTCCTGAATCCCTACGGTCATGTTAAAGAGTATCTGATAGTTTTTATGATATTGCCCGCAGCAGTAGCTGTCCTAATTACAAATTATAATATTTATGATTCCATTCTAATTTACCTTTCAACACTGGCACTCAGCTTTATTTATATAAGATATGGATTATTAAGATCAGTCTTTGCCAGTTTCGTTTCCTCGTTCATTGAATTTGCACTTACTGCCTTTGCCGGCAATGTTATAGTATCATCGATCACTTCAGTTTTCATATTTATATGGGCATTTCTCGGGCTTTACACTGTGACTTTTTATATTGTAGATAGAAATAGAAAAGCCTCCCGGGAAAGAGGCACGGATGAACCGGCACAATCTGGAGAACCCAATACGGCAGCGAAAATTCAGCCAAGGATCAAAACACCACCTGATGAGCTCTGGATAAGAAGTGCATGCCCCAATTGTGGAAACGTGGAATACAGGATAGGGCCAGATATGTCCCTTGAATGCACAAAATGTGGCCAGAAACTGGATAAAGATTACACAGGGCCATATAATATAATTATTAACAATATTATAGGAAGGAGGCAACCATAAATAGGAAACAGGTATTATTTTATATCACAATATTGTTATATTTCTGTGCTACAATATATTTATAGATAACATTTTTATCGTTTTCCGTGGCAGATAATTTAAAAAGAAATATTCTTGGAACAAACAGGCTTGTATGGCAGGGCTGGGGAATGACTGCTCCCGCCGCTGATATAGCGTATCTCCTTGGAGGTATAGCACTGGTAGCTCTGGGCGCAACTCCACTATCAATACTGGTGGGTTTTCTTATATATTTAACTATATTGAATACTTCCTACAGGTTTTCCAGCAAGTATGTTTCCGCAGGGAGTGATTTTACCTATGTGGGAAAGAGTATAGGGGGATTCATGGCAACATTCGAAGGGTGGAATTTGCTTTTCGGAACAATATTTGCTTATGCGGGGTTTGGCATGCTTGGACTTGCTGGATTTTTTGGCATATTTGATAGTAAAATCTTGACCGGCGGATTATAGATTCCCATAGTACTTGCATTGAATGTTATAACCTTTATAATACTCTATAAGGGAATCCGGTTTTCCACAAATTACCAGATAATAACCGGGATCGCAGAATTCATCATTCTTATAGCCGGGGGAATAGGCCTTGTTATACTTGCAGGGAAGAATAATACGCTTGCGGTTTTTTCGCCGTTTATTGCCAGTGGCGGGATCATAGGATTCGCACATTCCCTTACCCTGTCCGTGGTAACATTTATAGGGTTATCTATAGCATTAACTGCAATTTCTGAAGAAGCACATATACCCAAAAAAACGGTTCCAAAATCATTATTAATTTCCTCAATTATAATAGGCGTTACTATAGTATTCCTATCATATGCTATGACAGTTGCATGGGGGCCATCGAGAATGCTATCCTTTGGAAATTCTGTGGATAATGGGTTAGTTCTTTTCAGAGAAGTGAGCCCAATAATGTTCGGGCTTCTCTTCATATTTACTGTCAATAGTTTCATGGGAAACAATATATCTATGGGAACTTCCATGACACGGATATTTTACGCATTTTCCAGGGATAATATAATTTTCCCCGGAATATTTTCCCGCACTGACAAAAATGGAACTCCTGTTTATACAACAATTTTCATTCTGGCTATATCCGTATTCCTGTGCATGGTATTCGGGATATATTTTGGCCCCATAGATGGAGGCTACGTGCTTTTGTTTGCCGATGCATTTTTCTCATTCCTGATCAGATCCATATCTTCTTCAAGTCTTATAATTTCAACATTTAAGGCAGGGAAAATTAACAAAAAAACCCTCACCGGATATTTGATTGCACCTGTAATTTCAATAGTTGCCCTTATAGCTGTACTGGCATCAAATTTCTTCCCCCTTCCTGCATATCCATATAACTTTGCATCAGTGCTGGGAATCGTAATAATAGTAGTTGTACTTGCAATTACATTAATTACATGGATAAAGAGACCTGACACTGTCAAAAATGCAGGTTCCACAACAGTAGAAGAAACGCCCGCAGATGCAGTGGATTAATAACTGCCACTGGATAAATTACTTTAGTTTAATAATCAAATAGCAATATTTTTTTGAATTCCTGGATGGAGCTATAAAATTTTTTACCGGATATTTTCGTAAATGTTTTTATACGCGCATGAATTCATGAATAGATTATTATGGTAACTAAACCAGCAAGAATGTATTCAAAGATTTCAGGCCCAGCATATACGAGAAAGGAGTTTATGGGCGGGGTTCCTTACCCCAAGATTACCACATTCGTACAGGGTAACCAGAAAAGGGAATTTGAAATTGAAATGCAATTAGTAGCAGAAGAAGCGTGCCAGATAAGGCATACAGCCCTGGAAGCTGCAAGAATTTCTATTAACAGGAAATTACTTGAAAACGTGGGAGCTGGAAATTATTTCCTTCATATACGCGTGTACCCGCACCAGGTAATCCGTGAACATAAAATGGCTACCGGAGCAGGTGCTGATAGGATATCCAGTGGTATGAGAATGGCTTTTGGAAAACCGGTAGGAACAGCCGCAAGAGTCCATATTGGAGAAATTATTATGGTTGGGAAGGTAGACAGAGCCAGCGCTAAAACCATGAAAGATGCTTTAAAGAAAGCTTCCATAAAATTGCCTACACCATGCAAGGTAATAATAACAAAGGGAAAAGAAATAACTTCAAAAATGGGATTATAAATTTATTTTTTTAGGGCCTTTTCACGGCTCGCTATAAAATCCTGAATTAATTTTGCAGCAAGCATTGATGTATTGCCATTATCGTATAGTGGCGTCATTTCATTTATATCAAAACCAATTATTCTATCTGATATTGATGTTAATATGCTGCGAACATCATATGATGTAAGCCCGTATGGCTCTGGAGTTCCAACGCCAGGTGCATATGCCGGGTCGAAACCATCCATATCAATGGAGAAATAAACCCTATCCGATGTTTTTTCCATAACTTCGCTTATAACTTCATCTATGCCTGATGCACGGACCTCATTTGCTGAGATGAATCTAACATTTTCATATTCTCCTGAAGCTATTTCCTCGTATGATGTTGACCTTGTCCCTATTGAGATTATTTTGTTTTTACCCAGGAGTTCAAGAGCCCTTCTTGTAACACATGCATGGTTATTCTTATTGCCCATATATGAATCCCTGAAATCAGAATGGGCGTCAATAATTACCATTGTAATATCTTTAAGGTTGCGCAGTGCACCTACTGTAAGGGAGTGCTCACCACCAAGCATTACCGGTATTTTCTTGTCGTGGAATATTGTAGCAGTGGCCGTTTCAATCTCACTGAGTATATAATCAACATCCTCATAAACCGGGAGGTCCCCAAGGTCACATATTTTTGCATCGAGAAGGTTTATACCATAATTTACCTCATATGATTCAAGATTATCATAGGCAGCCCGTATGGAATTGGGTGCCAGCCTGGAACCTCTCCTGTAACTGGACGTATTATCGAATGGGGCCCCGAATATCACATAATCTGCATCTTCATAGCTGGCCAGCGCGTCAGCAATTTTTAGATTGGAAAACTGCGACATTAATTCTGCAGCATTATTTTCCTTTTTCCCATAGCTTCCCAATATGGCACCTCCATTCCCGGTTTTAATTTATCCTGATCTTCTGGCTCTATTGGCAAAATAAATGTTTCAAAACTTTCAGAATCCATCATCTGTGCTTCATTATTTGCAATAGAAAGTATCTGTGCATTCTTTTTAACGATTATAGGAACCTTGATTTTATGTTTCACTGGGTAAACAACACTGTGCTTCTGCCCATCAAATACTCCTATGGCGACAATTCGCCCTTTTGCTTCACCGTGTTTACCTGGTTTTGACATTGTAATATCAACTATTTTACAGGGTGAATCATCTATTAACATGTATCTTCCTACTTTTAATTCCCTAACTTCAGCTTCTGTCCAGCTCATATCTTATCCTTTGGTTAATATTTTAAGCCTTTATATATTTTTATATCTATATGGCTATTTAGTACTTTTTATTGAATGCGTAATTCAAAATGGCATATTCCCAAAACCACCAGTTCCACCCTTACGCCTGATTGATGAATTTATCAGGTTTTCATCCAGTCCATCCGGCAGTCCTTTGCCGTTGATATAATCAAACAGAATTAATTTGAAAATATTAGTATATGTAAAGTTGAGTATCAATCCAAGAATTATCAAAAGCACGGCAATTATTATAATGGGAAGGATGACAGCAAAGGGTATTCCTGCCCCTGCAAGAACTACTGAGAGTAACAGTAATATGAAACCGGAACCTGTGAAAATAAGTGTATAAATATCTATGTATATGACACCGCCGAATGTGTTTCCAAAATGGGATTTTATTGTTTCCACACTTTTCTCTATTGCTCTTATGGGCCCAAGTTTATAATCAAGTATAGATGGAACTACAAAAAAAGTAGCCACAGTTATTGCAAATGATCCCATTGAAGCAATAATTATGCCGCCTATTCCCCTGACCCGTGATTCTATTGCTCTCAGTATCATCAAAAGCACGCTATAGAGTATTGCCCATTCAAATGCCTTGCCTGAGTACTGCCTTGAAATGGATAGGGCTTGTCCCATGGAAACCGGATTTCCAGACCTGTAACCACGGTAAGATATCATCATGGCTATTATCAGCAAGGTTGCAACGAAGTACGTGAATACATATGCCAGAAAAATACCCAGAATATAATAATAATCAGAATAGGGTGTAACAGGTACCTCAAGAATGAGCAGAACAAAGGTGGCAATGAATATGATACCGCTGATCAGGCCAGTTATTACGGGATATAAATATAATTTTTTATTGCCTGAAATACTCTTTCTAACCTGTTTCGCGAGTTTCCAGCCGCTTTTTAGGCTTTCAAACATAGAAGTGTATTATTATGGGTTATAAATAATTTACTTCCGCAAATTTTGACTCTTCCGTGGTGTTAAAATTCTTTGAGCGGATAATTTTTCCATTTACCATAACCGATTCTACATTCTCAGGGTTGGCTGAAAACACTATATTATTGACTATATTAGAATCATTATATGGCATTGTATTGTATTTGTTCATGTCAAGTATAACCAGATCGGCAAGGTATCCCTCACGAATTATTCCTATGGGGGATTTTAATGCAATTCCCGCATTTCTGGTGGCCATATCCATGATCTGCTGTGATTTTACAGTGTCGGCTGACCAGCGGTCGTTGTTTATTGATATTGCGGAATATTTCATCTCCTCAAACATGTTCAGAGAGTTGTTGCTTCCTGAGCTGTCGGTTCCTAGAGAGACGTTCACATTATTGGATAACAGTTCTGGTACAGGTGCTATGCCACCGGATGAAAGCTTGGCATTGCTTATTGCATTCCATGAAACTGAAGTCTTATATTTTGAAAGAATCTTGATTTCATTCAACGTAATCCAGACGCAGTGGGCAGCAATAATTCTATCTGACAGGAAACCTATTGCGCCAAGATGTTCCACAGGCCGTTCGTTATGTGTTTTTACAAAATCATATACCTCTTTTCTGGTCTCAGAAAGATGTGTGTGCACCATAACGTTGTATTTTTCAGCCAGTTCTTTTACGCGGTAATAGTTCTCATCAGATGATACGTATATGCCCTGAATGCCGGCCATAGGAATTACAGTGCCCGGGTGTTCCTTTCTGATAAAGGCCTCTGCATTTTTTACAGGGTCGCCTCTCTGTGTAGTAAATTCCTGATCAAGGGTGGCCCATGCAAGGAAGCCTCTCATGCCGATTTTCTCCACAGCTTTCTCTACAATATCTTCTGAATAATAAAGGTCAACAAAGGATGTGGTTCCTGAGTTTATCATCTCGTTCATGCCAAGAAGGCTGGAATTATAAATGCCTTCATCTGTCCGCTGTGAATCAAGTTTTGACGTTTTGTCCAGAAATTCTGAAAGTACAATGTCATCGAGTAACCCCTTGAATCCACTCATGCCAACATGTGTATGTGTATTAATGAATCCTGGAATGATAACCCTGTTTTTAGCATTTATTTCCTCATCATGGTCTGGTTTCTCTTTTCCCACATATGCTATTTTATTTCCCTCTACCAGAATGTTGCCATGTATTATATCCCTGGTATCATTTTCTGTGATTACTGTTCCATCCTTGATCAGAATACTCATGGGAGGTAATCCCAATATTATTAATAATTCTTTATGGGATTCTGACTGTTAATGGACAATACTACATATTCTGATATTATGTTTTTATAGGATTTATGGAGAAGTTTCACACCTTAAGAGATGCCTGTGAGTTAAGGACACCTTTTAGGCATCTCAGTACTCTGCTGGGATTTGAAACGTGCACATTTGAAACGGCATTCTGCTTCCTGTAGTTAAGAACTTCTGTTCTGTATTGTTGAATTTTCCCGAATATTGGTTTTCATACGCCCAGACAGTGCAATTCCAAGTTCAAGTGCTTTCATGTTAATGCCGAGTTTTTTCTCGGGAAATGTGTCTTTTAAAACATAAACAACTTCATCGGCAGTCATGGGAAATAGATTTAAACCAAGTGCTACACCGATCATTACTATGTTAACCGCTTTTGATGATCCTGCTTCCATTGCTATCTCTCCCGCCTCAACAGGGTATATCTTTGTTCCCATGCCGTATTTTTCCATCAGATCCTCCAAGCATGGATATTCCTTCTTATGCATGCTCAGGGATATTGGATTGATTTTCTCTGTGCTCATAAGTGCTGTTCCAACGTTTTCAAAGGATTCGATCGCACGAAATGTTTCTATTAATTCAAGCCCAATGACAAGATCACAGGAACCCTGTGAAATAATGGGCCCATAACAGTCTCCAATCCTCACGTCTACTGTGACAGAACCGCCTCTTTGCGAGAGCCCATGAATCTCTGACATGATAACTTTTTGCCCTGACCTCATTGCAGCTTCTGAGATTATATTTCCTGCGGTTATTATCCCCTGCCCACCAACCCCAGCAAGTCTAATATTATAAGTCATTTCTTCACCTCTATTGCATTGAATGGGCAGACAAGTGGTTCAGCACATACCCCACAACCATCGCAAATCGAGGGGTTAATCTGTATCTCACCCTTTTCTATAAACAGTGCTGGACACGAGAAATTCTCCACGCAATTCATACATTTGCCGCACTTATCCTGGTTTACCGTATAAATCTCAATTTCACCATTCTTACGGAGTTTTCTATCACGAATTATGGCACATTCCCTTCTTGAGATGATAACTGAAACTCCGGTCTGGTGCAACGACCTGTTTATAGTTGCAAAAGACTCCTTGAGATTATAGGGATCCAGCAAAGATACATTACTTACACCAATTCCCCTCACAACATCCTCTATTGGAATTCCAGTAACGGGCTTTCCATTATAATCCAATTCATTCCCTGGATTTGGTTGCTGACCTGTCATTGCTGTTGTGCCATTATCCATTATAATAACAAGCATGTTCAGGTTGTTGTGCACGGCGTTTATTAATGGCGGAATGCCAGAATGGTAAAAGGTTGAATCTCCTATGAATGCTATGACCTTCTGATCGGTAACCATGGAAAAACCATTTGCTACACCAATAGACGACCCCATGGATATTAAGGTGTCTGCCTCATCAAATGGGTCATAAGTACCAAGTGAATAACAACCTATATCTGATGCATATATTGGATTTTTGATGTTTGACATTCTGACTGATCTTTTAACCACGTAATAAGTACCCCTGTGGGGACATCCTGGGCATAGAACAGGTGGCCTGGGTGGGAGATCCACTCCTGTTTTTGGTGATTTGCCCTGAATATATCCTGGCATATTTAAAATTCTGGCCAGGGATTGAAGCACAGCATCCGGATTCAGTTCATAAACTAGGGGAAAATAACCATCAAGTTTTCCATAGATCCTGGTTCTGATTCCATTTATCTGCGCAATTGCCCTGATCTTTTCTTCCATGTAGGGGTCCAGTTCTTCAACTATCACCACTTTATCATGTTTTCTCAGAAATTCGGCAATCATTCCTCGGGGTAAAGGGTTGGTGAAGCCGATCTTCAGGACGTCTATTTCAATAGAATGAGAAGCTACTGCATCCATAAGGGAATTGTATCCTGAACCTGATGTTATTGCACCAATTTCACTGACCATGTTAGATTGCGCCTTATTCATGAATGACATGTCAGATTCCACTGCAATTTCACCAAGTTTTTCCATGAGCATTTTTTTCAATCCAATTGCGTTGACTGGCAGGCTTACAAATCTTTCTGGATCTCTTTCAAAAACTCTTCTGGTTCCCTTTATTTTGGGTATTTCTCCAACATTGACCGGACCTCTCATATGGCTAACTCTTGTTGTTGTCCTGAACAGGACTGGAATATGGTACTTTTCGGAAAGTTCAAAGGCTGCTTTCACGAAGTCTTTGGCCTCCTGGGGATTTGAAGGTTCAATCATTGGAATATGTGCAAGATCAGCGTAATGCCTGTTATCCTGTTCATTCTGTGAAGAGAACATTGAAGGATCATCGGCTGTCATGATTACCAGCCCACCCCTTGTCCCTGTATAGACAATACTGACGAAGGGATCAGACGCAACATTCAAACCCACATGCTTCATGAAAACCAGTGATCTCATTCCTGAAATGGAGGCGGCAAAGGCACTTTCAAGTGCCACTTTTTCGTTTACTGAATAGAGAAATTTGATCCCCAGTTTGTCTGCAACATGAGAAAGCGTCTCTCCTACTTCACTTGAAGGGGTACCCGGATAACTGGATGCAAATTCGATTCCAGCCTCGACTGCTCCACGTGCAATCGCTTCGTTGCCGAGAAGAAAAACTGGGTTCTTTTCAATTTTACTATCAATGAACTGGACAAGGTCTGCCATATATATCATATAATTATAATCAATCTCTAAATTAACAGATACCCTTATATGTAAAGTTAGACAATATTTGCCACGGTGAGCTGTCTCATGCTAAAGCAGTGAGTAATCCTGTTTCACCGATAGAACTTAAACTTACATAATGGTGTTGTGATTAAAATTATTATACGAGATGATGTATAAGCGAGCCTCAGATATCCAGCTTGAATACAAGAAGGACTTACCAGGTCTTTATTGAGCTATTTTATGAATTCGTGCATTCATACCTGATGACGCATAATCTGCCCGAACTGAAAAATCCTGTTAATCTAGATGTAAATTTATATGTCAAAATTAAGTATTGTAACCACAATTGTATATGGTTAAAACCATTATACCCGAGTATGCCCGAAATAGTTACAGGGGCATGCATACTATTAATCCACAGAAAACATTTTAACGGTATAATTCACTATTGCCTAGGGAATAGGAGCTTGCAGAATAATTAGAGTTGAACATGCAGGCATATATTGAATATGGATCTAATCAACCCTTAATGGGTATATAAATGGGTGATTCATACTTATTATGCTAGGCAGTGAATTATTGCCTAAAACACCGTCTCGTGAGAAATATTGTATGTACTAGAGGTGAAAGTTGATCTATACGTGAAAGAGTTGGTATATATATAGAAAAGATCTTGGAATGAAGAGACATTTCATCGATTTAATCAACACAACAATAGTTCCTGATCTGAACAAGGCACTTGCAGAATGGGCAAATAACCGGCCCAAGGCGGTGTTCTGGTAATCCCAGGATTTCAAGAATCCAGAATAATTAAGAGACAATGAAATTCTCTCTTGCCTGGGAATTCACCATACCAACATTTCTATGGGAGTGAAGAAATTGGATTGCTTATATACCCATCCAATGTTTAAGAGAGACTTGAATATTCATTATGGAAATATTTTACATTAATACTTTCACCATTGTTGTTGTATTCTGTATTATTATATGGGTAATAGTAGATGATCAGTGGCAGGAATAGTATTATCACAATTATAATCGAAATTATTATTTTATAATGGGATTTTAGGGTCATGGTATCACTCATAAATATAATATTCCTCAGAAATCATTCTTGATGGCATTTTTATTATAGTAATATTATTAGCACTATTGTCCTTGAACATACTCAGATTTTCGCCGTTTAAATAATATATCTTATACCAATCCCCTGGATTTGTAAAGAAATAAAATTGACCGTTTTGTATATTTACAATTTTGAATGAACTTGTGTTAATATTGTAAACAAACATTGTTGAATTGTATGAAACATTATAATTATGATTTCCATCTGAACATCCCGGTTTTAATCCCACTGTGCCGTATATTGCACTCTCCTTCTCAGTGTGGATATTGAATGTGTTATGCAGTTTGCCAGCTGATACAGTAAGGGTAAAATTATAATTACCATTATGCAGGTAGAAATTAGGGATAACAAAGTTTATACCCATGCTGTGGAGATTATCAAATGAACTATATTTGTTAATCCATTTATTCCCTTCTTGTTTACAGTTAATTGGGAGATGTGTGCCTGTTATCTGAACATATTGATTATTATTGTCGCCTGTAGTTGCTATATAGACATACCTTGCATCGATGTTTTTCATGCTTATATTTATATGGGATATTAAACATCCTTCAAGTTGATAGTATGCCGGGTTTGTTAATGTTGTATTCAGGTATGATTCACTATTGCCCAGGGAATAGGAGCTTGCAGAATAATTAGAGTTAAACATGCAGGCATATATTGAATATTCATTATGGAAATATTTTACATTGATACTTTCACCATTGTTGTTGTATTCTGTATTATTATATGGGTAATAGTAGATAATCAGTGGCAGGAATAGTATTATCACAATTATAATCGAAATTATTATTTTATAATGGGATTTTAGGTTCATGGTATCACTCATATAAATTTATTGAAGTGGATTGTCCAGGATTTTTAGAGTCTATATATGAAATAATTGAATTCGAATTATCTTTAAATTTTTCAAAATTAGATCCGCTCCTGTAAAATAATTCATATTTAGTATTGGGTTTAGCGAAGAATAAATAATTTCCATTTTTTATAGGAACTTTGTAAAAATTACCACTATTTACGCTTTTTATATAAACATTAGAGTTAAGTGATGTGTCATAATTATGATTTCCATCTGAACATCCCGGTTTTAATCCCACTGTGCCGTATATTGCCGAGGAAGTAACTGCATTTATGGTTTCTGACGCATTTGCGCTCTTGATTATCCCTGTAGGACCAACGCACTCATAATAATTTGTAGAAAACATATTTATTCTGAATGAATGTTTTAATTCGTTAAGTGGAATATCTATTTTTACAAGCTCTATGCCTCCAAATACATTTTTTCCATGGCCATCAGTACATGGATTGCCACCATTAATGGTATATGCCTCAAATACTGATCCGCTGCCAATTGCGTCAGGGATATGTTCCCCAATCCCGGACAGTGCATAGAGATCTTTGTATATGGAATACTGGCCAGTAACATATCCAGCCCATGGCAGCTGGGAAATTAGTTGAATGCCTATGTTTCTGTAGGCCTGTTTTGGAGTTATTCCCTTACAGCTTGGACCAGTTACGTTTAATCCTTGATTGTAAGATTTTTGTATATTAGTATTTGCACCTGGCGGAGCATTTATCATTGTCAACCCTATTCTCTGGTAGAACGCAGTATAAAATGTATCGGGATTATTAGGATTTGATGTTGGAAAAATAATATCATTCGATATTCCGCTTGATATTAACGGTATTGTTATGGAAAGATTTCCACTATTGTTAGTAATATCATAAATGGATTTTAGGATAACGCTATCATTCTGGTAATTTGAAGTGCTGCCACAATCATTTATGCTGTTTTTTGCAATTCCTAAATTTGTATATCCGTATACTGAATAGCTTCCTGAGTCTGGAGACGACAGGTATATGGTATTATTCCCGTCATAGCCCATCTCATTCATGTACTTCTCAACATGTATGTTTGAATTGCCGAATGTGGAATATGAATTGTGGAAGAATACTGATGGTTCTGGTGCCATAGAATGCATCGAATAGAATTCTGATCCTGAAAGGTATTCTGCATGGAAATTAATATTGCCAGGCATAGAGTTTACATCCCATGTATATGTATATACACCGGTACCGCCAATATAGACTGTATGTACATTTACTCCTGATACAATAAAGTACAGTGCTGTATCACCTGCACCACTTGATTCTGAGAATGATGTTACATCTATCTTAAGTGTAATTGCACTCTCTATGCTTGCTGATGATGGTGCACATGTTTTGCCTGATACATGCCATGAATTTACAACTTCACCTAAGAGCCCATTTGATAGAGATGGATTTATTTTATTTGGAGAATTTGAATCAATTGCAATAGAGGGAGAAGATAGTTGTGATAAGGGCATTATTGAGAACATTGCTACAACCAGCAGGGATATAAATGTAATATATCTACGGTGCATAATAATGTAAACGTCTGACTATATATAAATGTTTGTCTTACCATTTCACCTTTATCCGGTAATGTAATTGATAATGTATGAAAAACAGGAAAAGATTCGTGTGAAAAATATTTTAGGAAAATAGATTTGGTGTAGCATACACACATGCTGGCACAGTCATCCATATACCATGATAATATGACGGATCTGACGAAGGATAACAATGTGATGTGTCTCTTCCTAAAGCACAGAGGTTTCCTGTTTAACTGACAGAACTTGTTTAAACATAGACTTATATTATCCCCATGAGGCTTGAATTCTCTGTACTCCACTGGTACTTTTCTATAGGAGTTGAAGCCTTATTCAGGTACTTCTGTTATTCCTCTTATTCATTACATAAGAATAGTGTTTAAATGTTCTTTCCAGAAATTCATCTACATAATAAACTCAGAGGGTTTCATTCTAATGGATTTTTGTGTAAATTACAATAAAGAAAATTTCGGTATTCTTATTCTGGCTGACTGTTAATCCCATAATTTTGCATTAAGTCATTAAACGAACACCACATTTAACACAGTGAGCGAGAAGTCTTCCCACCAGTGATATGATAAAAGCGACAGAAAAAAGTTATCTATGGCATATTACCTGGATAAAGGTTCGCGCTCCGTTATTCGTTGTAATATCACTTTATCTAGCCGGTGAAATACCGGAAGAAAGTATTTACAAATGATGCCGTTGTGGATTTCCTTAAGATTAAAACCAGAGAGATTTCTGAAACCTTTGATGTGTATATACTGTATGTAGAATGAGGTAAGGATCACTTTCACATGCCTTTCAAGGTTACACTCCTCCTTAACATACCACAATTCATCAATGCGGTCAAACAATAACATCAAGGGAGATACAGCGCAAATTCCATGAAATAAAGAAAAAACTGTCAAAGGGAAAGTTCTGGTCTCCTTACTACTTTCTTGTAACATCCGATCAGGTCACATTAGATATCCTGAAATGGTATGTGGATTCACAGGAGGTTAATCAGGAGAATCTATAGATTCAGGCTCATGGAAATCAGAGTTCCTCCAGATAGGGGTGAACGTGGAATCTGTCACCGGAGATTGGATGAAGCACTGTAAATACGTTTTCTCAAGTCATTTCTGTAGAATGATTCCCTCACAATGCCACTTGAGACAAGTTCCTTCAAAGCGTTCTGAACGGTTTTTCTGTTCAAGCCTGTAAGATCCATTATTCCCGCCTGATCCAGTGGGCCATGGTCCGAAATAACATAATATATAAATTTATTTGATGGCGGGCCCTCAACAGAAGTGGAGGAAGAGGGAATCCCGAAGGTGTCCCCCCTTAGCCCGAGTCTCTGGGTCTCAAGCGCTGCGAGACTTGCAGGAGCGATGTTTCCAAGATTCACCGTGTTACCCATCCTGATCACAAGCTCTACCTGCTGTCTTTCTACAGGCGCTTCAAACATGAGTTTCTCAATCGGGAAGTTCTCAGCAAGCCGGGTTACCCAGTCCCATTTTATTAATCCTTCAATGTCGAATACTCCCACACCTTTTCCAGTTTCCCTTCCCTCTACTATGACAACATCAGGTTCGTATTCCAGATCGCGATTTACCCCTTCAATGGTTTCATCCAGGCTGAGCTGGTTTTTTTCACTCTTTTTTCCAACTTCCATGGTGAAAGGGATGTTATTTGATTTTGCAAAATCAACAATTTTTTTCTTTTGGGAGTCTGGGAGGTCTATAACTCCTTCACTGATTTCCAGGTGAGAAAATCCATATTGGAGAAGACTTGAAAGAGTTCGTTCCAGATGGCCTTTCGCATAGGCTATCTCAAGTGTTGTACCTCCTGGGCTTACATCAATTCCGAGGCCTCTGTATCTTTTTATCCTGTTGATCAGTGTTTTTTCATCCAGTAACATTGAAGTCGTCCAACCTATCTTCATAACATAAATTCTTTCCCTAAGGCTGGAAATAACATCCATATCCACTGAAGAAAGTTTGTCCAGAAGCATATTTTTCCCCATTGAACTGTTCCAGGTTTTGTCATTGATAATATTTTCAGAAAGTCTGTTAATATTCACAGTACATAAAGGAGATGTTTGGTATATGGTTTTCGCATTGTCCCTATATTGCCCATAACGGTTCAAAACTTCCCATTCTGATAATTATTTCAATAAATTGAAAATTATAGAAGATGGAAGAATATTTGGATTTACAGGATCTGAATCCGGTTGAAATGCTGGGAAAAATTGGGAAATATTATGGAAAAGGTGCTGTGTTCACTTCAAGCCTGGGGCTGGAAGACATGGTCATCACAGATATGATTGCCAGAAATAATATTAATGTTGAAATTGCGACTATAGATACAGGAAGACTCCCGGATGAAACATACCAGCTTATGGAAACGGTAAGGTCGGAGATGGGTATTGATTTAAAAATATATTTCCCTGAAAGAGAAGATGTTGAGGACATGATCAATTCCAGAGGAATCAATCTTTTCTACCATTCGTTAGATAACCGCCATTTTTGCTGTAATGTGAGAAAGGTAAAACCACTTAAAAATATACTTCGCAAAAGGTCGGTTTGGATCACAGGAATAAGGGCAGAACAGACTGTTGCAAGAAAAAATGCCAGAAAAGTTGAATATGTAAGGGATCACAATGTCTGGAAAGTCAATCCACTTCTGGACTGGAGCAGGGATGAAATATGGTCATATGTGAGTATTCACAAAGTTCCATACAACATTCTGTTTGACCAGAACTATAAGAGCATAGGTTGCCAGCCATGTACAAAGGCAGTGGGAAAGGATGATGACGAAAGATCTGGAAGGTGGTGGTGGGAGAACGGCGTAAAGGAATGCGGCCTTCATTTGACAGGAGGCGTCAATACAGATCTTAATTTGGGAAAGAATTCTGGTGATATTGTTGATTAACTCTCCGGCAAATATGAATCTCTCAGCGCATGGTGGAAAACTTGTTAATATCCCTGATGTCAGTGATAGGGAAGCACACCATACAATTGAAGTTAGCTACGGCACTGCCATCAGGATAATGAATATGAAGATGGGAATCCTAAGTCCTTTAAAGGGATTCATGGGAGAAAGTGATTTCCATTCTGTGGTTGAGAACCAACGTCTGGAAAATGGTCTTCCATGGAGCATTCCATACACACTGGACATAGGAGAGAAAGAATTCAGATGTGTAAGAGCAGGTGATACTGTCAGGTTAAGCCAGAACTCAGGGGTAATTGCCATAATGGATGTAACAGATATTTACAGATATGACAGGATTGAATACTGCCGGAAAGTATTTGGAACCACCTCAACCGACCATCCGGGTGTCAGAAACATCAGGGAAAGTACGGGTATATGTATGGCCGGGGAAATCAAGTCAGCTAACCTTCCAGAAATTCCATTCCTGAAAGAAACACTTTTTCCGGTGGACACAAGGCAGATATTTCTGGAAAGAGGGTGGAAAACCGTTACTGGATTCCAGACAAGAAATGTTCCACACAGGGGGCATGAAGAGATGCAGAGAACTGCACTGCGTGTTACGGACGGCATTTTCATAAATCCTGTAATTGGTAAAAAGAAACCGGGTGATTACAGGGACGAGATTATTATGAAATCATACGATACCCTCATAAATAATTATTACCCTTCAAACAGAGTCCTCTTTTCACCCCTTCACTATGAAATGTCATATGGAGGGCCCAGAGAGGCCATGATACATGCAATCATGAGAAAGAATTTCGGGTGCACCCACTTTGTAGTGGGAAGGGATCACGCTGGTATCGGAAACTTTTATGGACCATATGACGCCCAGAAAAATCTCCAGGCCTTTGAACTTGGCATAGAAATCATGAATATGGATGAGGTCTTTTACTGCAAGAAGTGCGAACAGCTGGCAACTTCGCGGGATTGTTCCCATGTGGATGGAGATAGAGTTCATTTCAGTGGAACAATGGTGAGGGATACTTTGAAAAACGGATTATCTCCAGAAACTTATCTCTTTAGAAAAGACGTATATGAAACAATAAACAGGCATGATAATAAATTTGTCGAGCGAGTTTAGACAGGAATGCGAATGTAATTATGCAGTGAATAAGTAAAGAACAGGATGTGGAAAATATTAAGATGTGACTACTAGGCGAATGAAACGGAGGCACTATAACAATACATAAGGTTTGAGTGCAGTGGATATTAATTCCTAATTCCCGATCTTACCTTCACAGCCGCACCGTTATTCAGGTCTACCATGGCCCTTGATGGCATTAATGCTGTACCGGTCCCCCTTAATTCATTGTTGTATGTCATTATGACCTCATCAAAGGCTTTTATATCCGGTGTGGCATTCTGAATGCCCATGGCATATACAGTAGATGTGGGCCTGAAATCATCTATTGAAACATTGAATTTATCATTTTCAAGGAAAAATTTTCCCGATTCCGGAGTAATGGAAAAACGCCCTATGGATTCATTGTACACGAAAAGTATTCTGCTGCCCTCCACAATCATGTCCTGATGGAAACTGTTTATTAACTTTACATTGGAAATGTATGGAATTATCCAGTCACCAAATTGAAACCTCAATAAAGCACGGTAATCATCCAGTTTCTTGGCATATTGACTTTCTGCTGTCACGGTGTCCTTCAAAACAGTTGCAAGCCTTGCTATATTATTATCATCTGTAACTTTTCCCTCTATTATTTTTGCATTGTCTGGTATGGCATCACGAACAAAATCAAGGTCCTCCGGTATATATGCTATTACATCTTCATATCTATTTTTGTTAAAATATGCAGAAATGAGATTTTTCATCATGAGTTTTTCATCCTCATACCATGTGCCTATGACAGGTATATCATAAAAACGGGCGGGGTATCCCTTTTCCAGCTCCCGGGGAACTAGCCCAACGGGGGATGTAACAATCAATTCGTGGAGATATCTTCTGTACTGCCATATTCCTGAAAGTATTTTCTTATGGGTTTTTGAATCAGAATAGGGTTTTTTGGCGGAACATGGAAGCAGAAGTGCAATATTCCTGCGGTCTGGTTTTACATAGGATGATATTTTATTTCTGTAAGCAACAATATCAGGCCTGTTGAGTGACTCCAGGGAGTTGGCCTGGATATAGGGTGTCCTTGATGGAAATACACTGGAAAAATCTTCATAATATCTTGTGTCTGCTATTCTCAATATTTCCATTGCCTTTCCAGATATGGCAATTTTTTCTACTATTTCCCGCAATGTGTTATCCCGGGTTGAGACAAAAATTGATTCCAGTATAGATTCTGCAAATTGTATGTTCTCTTCAAAGGGTTCATAATCAACTCTTGATTTCCCGGCAACGTTGTATTTTATATGTTCCCTGCTTTCCTTTCTTATATACAGATCGTCAAAAATATTGACCCCAAGATAGGACAGTACCGGCATAAGATATGGATCTGAAATTCCCTGGAGATAAAACATTTTTGTGAAACCGTATTTTTTCCGTAATTCCATAAGAAACGAAACGAGGTGCACTGGCCTCTGTATTAATTCAAGGCCATTGTATATTATGATTATATCATTCCCTTCAATAATTTTTTCGCCGCTAAGGAAGGATGGATAGTATATTTTTTTTTGAAATTTTTCTCCCAATATTTCTATACTATCCTTCTCATTTTTATAGTCATCTGAAAATGTGTTTAATAAAATTGGGAATCTTTTTCCATTTCTGTATCCTGCCCATGTGAATCCCATCACGTATTGTTTGTCTTTTATCTTTTCAGGCATAGAATGCTATTAAAACAGATTATATATACTTTTAAAAATTATTTTGTGGTGATCCTTACCACATTGCTTCCACGTATGATGACTTTGCCGATTTTTCTCTGAACCTCTCCGTTCTCCTCTGCATCGTCCAGGGTCATGTTCATATACTCATCATACCCAACCAGTGTACCTACAAGCGACCTGTTGTCCTTTAATAATAACGTAACTTTTTTGTTTAAATTTTCCTCAAGCATTTTCATTGGTAATGTTGCCATTTTATTCACCTAATTATATTCATCCTCGTCGTTAAACTGATTGTCATGGTCCATCATGACTTTTATCAGGCCACCTAAAAGCTCCTTCATACTATCTATTTCCTTTCTCATATCCCTAACTTCTCTGGAAAGCTCCTGGACGTCCTTTATTTTATCAGCTTCTTTCATAATTAACACCTGATATATTTATATTGCCATAATCTGAGGCAATTTTTCTCTGCTCGACTCTCCCACAGTTCCTGCAGTATAGTTTTCCATTCTCTGCAACTAGGTCGCTCCTGCATATTGTACATTTGCTCTTCAGTATACCAAGATTGGGGTCAAATATTGTGGCATAAAGTGGTCGTGTACTTATAATTTTTGCCCTTACAAGGTCTCCAAGAGTAATAATATGAGAATACATAGTTTTGTTGGGAATTGGCAACTTAAGCCTGGCCTCTGTGTTGGCCGGTACAAGGGCATTTCCTTTTACAACCCCTGAAATCAATATTACTGCCTCCTTGTTTAATATTTTTATTATTTTGCCATATACAATGTCATATCTCTTTACTATTACTGGCTGCCTGGATGTATCAACCGATATGGTAAGAGATTTGTCATCCCTGCTGACTCTTCCGAAAGCAGTAGATATGACATCACCATCAATGTCCTGTGTATTCTTTCCTGAAAGGTATTCTTCCTCCTTGGCTATTATGTCACCTGGGAATACTATATCTTTAACTTGTTCCATTCAATTACCTCTATCACGCTATGCAATTATCAATTACTGGTTGATTCAACATATGTGCATAACATGCTTTTATATTAAGTAATTCATTTATTATTAATTTTTTGATTGGTACCCTCAGGCAGAATGAAGTAAATTTAATAGCCGCAACACGTTCAATATTATAATAAGGGTGAATACAAATGTGAGATACGGCGCAGTATACACAAACAGCCGGAAAGAGGTTTTTCTCCCTGGATTTTTTATGAAATTGTATGAGAATATTATTACAGGAATTGATAAAATTGCTACTGGTATAAGATAAACAAGATTGTAAAACCCCATAAAATAGGGTATTAAAGAGAATACTATCAGTAATACTGATGAAAATGATATGGCAATTGCTGTAGACCTGTCGGAATGAGTGACTGGAAACATTGGTACATTTGCCTTTTTATAATCTTCCCTGTATCTGTATGCAAGGCTCCATACATGAACGGGAATCCAGAACATGACAAGGAAAAATAATATCCATGGAAGCCATGAAAAGTCTGATGTTATAGTATACCATCCTATAAGGACCGGAAAAGCGCCGGAAAAGCCACCATAAATAATACTGTAGGGTGAAACCTTTTTAAGAAGATAACTGTAGATGAATACATTGTCAAATATCCCGATTGACATGAATATAGATGCTATGAATCTTCTGAATGCCAGCAGTATTATCACAGACAGTACTGCAAGGGAGTAGCCGAACATAAGAGCCTGTTTTTTGGTTATCTCGCCAGTTGGCAATGGCCTATTTTTGGTTCTTTCCATTGTAGAGTCCATTTCAAGGTCAATGTAATTTGTCAAACCCTCAGCGCCCATTGACCCCATTGTAACAGCTGCAATAGCCACAAGTATCATTATTATGTTATTAAAAGAAAAATTATTAACAGCCAGTATAGCCCCACCAAAAGCAATAAAAACTAGAAGCCACCAGACCTTTGGTTTTGAGTATTCTATATATATAGCTATTTTACTTGGCATTAAATCTTAATCTTTATGTTAATCTTAAATAAATATATTGGCTAATCCATGAAATTTATAGCTATTAAACTTACAGGATTAATGATCAAGACAATAAAAATGAAATGTTTATAAGGTTGTTATCAATGAAAGACTAATGTCAGACGGAAACAACATCAACAAAATCATGGAAAGGACAAGAAACGATAATAGCTTAAGGGATATCCCTGGAGTTCTCGTCCCAGTTTGGCAAATAAAAATACGTGAAAGATTTGGCATTAATGTTGACAGGGAAATAGCAGAATATATTGTTCTTGCGGTTCATGAAAATGGTACATGGAAAAAGCAGAGGGCTGTAAGAAAAATTGAAAAAATACTCATAGAGAGAGGCAATGAAATGCCGGTAGCCAAAAAACTCGCAAAAAACATATTGGAGATGGCAGTTGGAACCGCACAGGAATAAGATAAATAAGAAATCGCTGGAAATTTTTTTGTCCATGCTTGAAAAACCAGCTTCCTATAATATTGATCTGGAACAGTATCCCACTGATGCAAACTCTGCGTCAACCCTTTTGACTGAAGCATACATGGACGGAAATATTTTAGGAAAAACAGTAATAGATCTTGGAACGGGCACTGGAATATTCGCCATAGGGTCGTGCTACCTTGGGGCGAGCCATGCTACGGGAATAGACATAGACCCTGCTATGATTGAGATATCCAGAAGGAATGCAGAACCGTTTCCATGTGCTGAATTCATAAATTCTAGTATTTCAGAGGTTCATGGCAATTATGATACGGTCATAATGAATCCGCCATTTGGATCTGTTATAAAGCATGACGACATGCCATTCATAATAAAAGCCCTGGAAATAGGGACACACATATACAGCATACACAATATAAAGAGTTATGGATATATAAAAGAATTTTATTCAGAAAGAATGCGGTTAATAAGGCAGGAAAGGATTTTTATAAAGGTCCCCAGGATATATCCACACCACACTGAGGCATACCATGAAATAGAATCACTGCTTGTATATGGCATTAAGAATTAAAAAAATAATTATACATAGTTATAATATCCATTGGTTCAAATGGCCGGGGTGGGGTAATGGACATCCTTGGGGACTGTGGATCCCCGGACCCGGGTTCGATTCCCGGTCCCGGCCCTTGTTTCTTTTTCTGTAGCTATAGGAATACTATGATCAATTGTTATTCCTTTTGCCACTAAATAACATGTTTAAAGACCGCATAGGGAATGAAACCGATAGATTGAATTATAAAATTACTATCATGTCCCATGGAAATAAAAAGAGAGGATTTGTTAAAGAATCCTGTAAAGGACATGAAGATAAATAAAAACACTACTTTAATGCAATTAATGGAAATGTTTGGCACCAGCGGCGGTTTCACATCAAAAAAGATATTTGAGGGTTATCAGATTTTAAAGGAGGAATTTACATCAGATGAAACCACATTTCTTTCATTCCCAGCAGATATAATATCCACTGGCACAAGAGGTATAATAAACCAGCTTGTAAAAAACAAACTTGTCGATGTTATTATCACCACCAACGGAACACTGGACCATGATATTGCACGTGTGTATACCGATTATTATGCAGGTACATTCAATTTTGGCGATGAAAAACTTAAGGACATGAATATAAACAGGTTGGGGAATGTATTTGTCCCTGATGAAAGCTATGGTGTCATAATAGAGGAAAAACTGATGCCCATGATAGAGGAGCTATACAGCAAAAAGAAAGAATGGGCACCTGTAGACCTGATTAGGGAGGTTGGGTTAAAGCTGAACAATGAGAACTCAATTCTATATAATGCCGCAAAGAATGGGATACCGGTATTTGTGCCCGGCATAACCGATGGCTCTTTTGGATCACAGTTATGGTCTTTCTATGAGATGCACCATGATTTCAGGATAAATTTGCTGGAAGATGAACACAGGCTTTCGGACATAGTTTTTGATGCAAAGAAAACAGGTGCACTGATGATAGGCGGTGGCATTTCTAAGCACCATACAATATGGTGGAATCAGTTCAGGGATGGCCTTAACGAGGCAGTTTACATAACCACAGCGCAGGAATACGATGGGTCATTGTCTGGTGCAAAGCTTGAGGAAGCCATCACGTGGAAGAAAGTAAGAAAGGATGCAAAATTTGTAAATATTTATGGGGATGCAACGGCCATTCTTCCCATTATGGTTGCACCGTTTCTTTGAACTTTTATCTATTTATTAGTTTTATAAATTCAGGTTAATGCCTTTCCTTTTGTTTCTGGGGCATATTTCAGAGTAAGGGCCAGTCCAATGAATTCGAATATGGCAAAGAATATAATTATTGCCTTTAATCCGTATAATGCATCTATTATTGGAAATGAGAAAACAGCAACTATAGACCCAATACGGGATACAGATGTAGCGAAGCCCATAGCAGTTCCCCGTATTCTTGTTGGAAATATTTCCACAGGATATGTATATGTAATCGGGCTTGGCCCAACGTTATGGAAAAAGTGGACAAAACCGAAAGCACTGAAAGTCATCAGTAGCCCTACAACCATGTACTGGTTAACAAAAAAGAATAATATCAGTACGGCAAATGACCCCAGGAATCCAATAATAAGGAGAAAACGGCGGCCAATACGGTCAACATAGTATATGGCAATTAGAAATCCTATTACTACTGGTATTGATTCTGCCATTCCGGTAAAGACCACATAGAGGTCGGCATAATATGATGTTATTTCAGTAGAGAATATAAGTGGTGAATATGTCCATATGCCATAACTCACAATATCATAGGAGAACCATGCTATGGAAATGAATATGATGTATGCTGCATATTTTCCCTTAAAAACATCCCTCAGCCTTGTCTTTCCCGGGCTTATTTCCGGAAGGTTTTCGATTGAATACCCTGTTGATGCTTCGAATTTGTCCTTTGCCTCTTCACCGGCCACTTTACCATATTTATGCTGTACCCAGTATGGGCTTTCTGGTATTTTTTTCCTTGAATATAGAACAAGAATAGGAAAAACAGCTCCTATCATGTACATATAACGCCATGCATTGACTCCTGTAAACAGAACAAGCGGCACGGCAAACCCCAGAAATATAAGAGAACCAATGGAAAATGAAAATATGTTAAAAAACATAAACTTTCCCCTGGACTTTGTTGGCGAGAATTCTGCCTGGATTGATGAACTTACAGGATAATCTGCACCTATTCCAATACCAACTATCAACTCAAGAATTGAAAAATTGATATAATTTGTTGCAAGGCCTGTAAGAAAGATAAATATTGAAACAAGAAAAAGGTCGTAAATATATATGAACCTCCTTCCGTAGATGTCGGCAATGTATCCGGAAATAAAACTGCCTATAAGAACTCCACCTATTGATGATATCCCCATAATTGAGATTTCATAGCTTTTCAGTGACATTACGTTTATCAGATAGAGCAATGCATAGGAAAAAACTGTGAGCGTGTAACCATCCATCATAACCCCCATGGAAGAAAGTACAGTAATTTTCCTTAGAAATGGCGAAGAGGGTGCATCTGATATTGTCTTATAGCTGTTCATTCCATGGATTATAGCAATGTAATATATAAATAATTAGTATTTACTTAAAATTAAGTATATAGGTAATATTATATGGCCCCTGTTAAAAAAAATATTTATATATCTGTTATTGATTAAGTGTTGACGACGGTCATAACATCGGGGAAATACCAGGTCTCATTCCGAACCCGACGGTTAAGTCCGATGTGTTGCATACTGTACTATCTTCCGCGAGGGGACGGGAACTATGTTTCGCTGTCGTTTTTCAATGTCCATTTTTTATTGGTTTTTAAGGAAAATTAATTAATATAATTTCCATTGGGTATTATGATTAATCCATGGAGTTCCTCACAGTATTTCGATTATGAGAAATTGATTAAGGAATTTGGCATTCAAAGGCCGGACAACTACTTTGACTATTTTATGTTCAGAAGACATCTGATATTCGGCCAGAGAGGATTGGATTATCTTGAATATTCCATTAAGAATAGGATTAAATTCAATGCCATGACCGGTTTAATGCCCTCTGGCCAGATGCATCTTGGAAATAAGCTTTCTATTGACCAGATAATATACTTCCAGTCACTGGGGGCGGACGTATACATTGCTGTTGCCGATCTTGAATCCTATGCAACGAGAGGTATAGGGTTCAAAAAAGCCCGTGAAATCGCTATAAATGAATATATAGCCAATTATATTTCAATGGGACTGAAACCATGCAAGATATATTTCCAGTCTGAGAATTATGATACCCAAAGTTTAGCTTTTGTACTCTCAAATGAGACAAACATGAATGAATTGAAGGCAATATATGGGCTTACGGATTCATCCTCCATTTTGCATGTAAATTCCCCTATCATACAGGCTGCTGATGTGTTGCACACACAGTTGAAACACCTGGGAGGACCAAGAGCCACAATTGTCCCTGTGGGAGTTGACCAGGACCCGCATATAAGGCTCATGCGCGATATAGCTAAAAGGCTCAGGGTTTATAATGTGAAAGTGGAAAACAGCAAAATTTCCGTTTATATAAAGGGAAATGAGGATCCAAAAGATAAAATAGATCGTGCCATGGAAATTCTGGCGGAAAATGGATATGAAAGCAATGCAAATTATGAATACCGTGCCCTATACATAAAAAACTCATCGGTTGAGGATAGAATAAAAATAGATATGATTCTTGTACTGGAGGAAAGTGCCATAAATGATTTCGCCTTCATAGAACCATCCGCAACATTCCAGAAACTGGAAACGGGATTGAAAGGGGGTAAAATGTCATCATCGATTCCTGACTCCCTGATTAGCCTTAATGATAGTGGAGAAGAAGCTACTAGAAAGATAAAACATGCAGTTACTGGCGGCAAACAGACCATAGAAGAACAGAAAAAATATGGTGGCAACCCGGATATATGCCCTGTTTTTGAACTGTATAAATACCATAGCACGGATGATAAGTATGTCACTAGAGTTTATGATGAATGCAAAGGAGGTGTTAGAATGTGCGGAGCATGCAAATCAGAGGCAGCAGAAAATATATCAGGCATGTTAAAAATACTGGCTGAGAAAAAGGATGAATCACTTAAAAAATTGGATAATTACCTCATAAAGAGGTCTTCATGAATTAAACTATGCAGTTTTCTAAGCTCCTCCGGCCTGAATATGCCATATTCCGTTATGAATGCGGTTACATATTCATGGGGTGTGACATCAAATGCCGGATTTTTGGCGTGTCCTTCAGCCGGTCCCAGCCTTGAATTGTTGACCATTAGTACCTCATTTTCATCCCTCTCCTCTATTGGTATTCCTTCTCCGGTTTTAAGTGAAAAATCAAAGGTGCTTCCCGGAGCCGCAACATAAAAAGGTATATTGTTCACCTTTGCCAGCACGGCTTTTTCATATGTCCCTATCTTGTTTGCAAAATCTCCATTAGCAGCTATTCTGTCGGCTCCCACAATTGCAAGGTTAATGTCCCCGTTTTTCATGAAATATCCCGCTGCATTGTCTGCTATTATGGAATAATCTATTCCCTCCTGCTGGAGTTCCCAGGCAGTAAGCTTTGCACCCTGCAGCCGGGGTCTTGTCTCGTCAACATATACAAATATTTTCTTGCCTGAATCATGTGCTATTCTCATGGGAGCAAGGGCTGTTCCCCAGTCGACAACTGCAAGGGCACCTGCATTGCAATGGGTCAAAATATGGTCATTGGCCTGTATAAGCGTGTTCCCGTATTCGCCTATCTTCCTTGACCTTTCAGTAATTTCCAGTGCATACCTCCTCGCTGCAGATTCAGAAAAATTATTTGCTTTCATGAAATCAATGGCTTTGAAAAGATCGTATGCAGTGGGCCTGGACGATGATATTGTTTTCACTGCTTTTTCCATGTCCTCCATATTTTTTGATGCCATGGCAAGCCCATATGCAGCAGTAACCCCTATTGCCGGTGCGCCACGAACAACCATATTCTTAATTGCATAATAAATATCATCACTGTTTTTTGCAGAGTATATTTCAATTGTTTCAGGAATTTTTCTCTGGTCTATAAGCTTAACCTGGTTTTCTTCAAACCACACTGCCAGAATTGCCTTTGATTCGCCGTTTATGTTAACTTTCATTATGGAATATGAGAGAAATAGATATTAAATTTTTCATGTAATTAAGCCTACACAAATCCAGAAAAAGTAAAACGTTAAAATACTATTTAGTAATGTCATAATACAAAAAAAGTTATATGTTTCAAATGTATATGGCTGACTACATATTGTGGGTCCGTAGCTCAGCTAGGTAGAGCGTCTGGCTTTTAACCAGGCGGTCAGGGGTTCAAACCCCCTCGGACCCGTTTAGGTGAAAATATGAGTAAATTCAATGTGCTTGAGCACGAAATAGTGCCAGAACACCATCTGGTTCCTGTGGAAGAAGAGGAAAGCGTTTTAACCAAGCTTAATGTGACAAAGGATGACCTGCCCAAAATTGGTATTAATGATCCCACTATTAAGGCGCTGGAGGAAATTCACGGAAAACTTGTACCGGGCAGGATAGTTAAAATTATCCGGAAAAGTCCCACAGCAGGTTATTATGAATATTATAGAATTATTGTAAAGAGTGTGATGTGATATGAATCCTATTTTAGACGCGTTTTTTAAATCAGAAAGTGTAGTTAATTATCAGATTGATTCCATGAATTATTTTTATGCCTCAAAGAACAACCCTGACAATATAATGCAGCAGATAGTTGATGAGACAAAGATATCTGACGATGCAACCCCCGGAGTTATAGATCTGGATCCCTCCAAAACCCGGGGCAAGGAAATAAAAATATATTTTGGCCGGGAAAGGCAGAACGGAAAAGCCACAGGAGATCCAACAATATGGGTGGATAAACCAGAAATTAAGGAAGCCTCTGGAG
This sequence comes from Ferroplasma sp. Type II, assembly GCF_000496155.1. Classification (NCBI taxonomy): domain Archaea; kingdom Methanobacteriati; phylum Thermoplasmatota; class Thermoplasmata; order Thermoplasmatales; family Ferroplasmaceae; genus Ferroplasma; species Ferroplasma sp. Type II. The sequence continues at coordinate 34,224 of NZ_KI542686.1, read as the reverse complement.
CAGCAAACCAGATAACACCACAGGAAGCAAGGCTGAGGGATCTGAACTACATGGCTCCTATAATGTTGCGTTTGCGTATAGTTGAGGATGGAATAGAGAGGGATGCAAATACAATAAAAATTGGGGAAATACCTGTGATGGTGCGGTCCAAGATATGCACATTGTCCGATCAGAACCTTGATATGTACATAGAAAAAAATAATGGGCCAATTGATGAAACAAGAGAGGATAAGTTAAGATATGTGGATGAGGACCCAACAGATCCGGGAGGATATTTTATTATAGGTGGATCAGAAAGGGTAATAGTATCACTTGAAGACCTTGCACCTAACAAAATCCTTGTGGAATATGAGGAAAAATATGATTCAAAAATTGAAGTTGCAAAGATTTTCTCACAGAAAAGTGGATTCAGGGCACTCATATCCATGGAAAAGGGTAATGATGGTATAATCAATGTTTCTATTCCCACAGTAGCAGGAACCATTCCACTTGTAATATTGATGAAAGCACTGGGAATAGACAAAGATGTTGATGTCCACGATGCAATATATTCTGATCCCAGAATGGATCCATTGATTTATGCCAATATAGAAGATTCAAAAAGTCTTAAAATATTTCCCCCTAACGGAATAAATAACGGTGAAGATGCACTTTCCTACCTGGAAAAAAGATTTGCGGCAGGGCAGGCAAAGGAATTCAGAGACAAAAAAATTACACAGATGCTGGACAGAGCATTGCTGCCACATCTTGGTGACGAGGTTTCAGACAGATTAAAGAAAGCAATTTACCTTGGCAGGATGGCAAGATCGCTTCTTGAACTTAACCTTGGAATGCGTCATGTAGATGACAAGGATCATTATGCAAATAAGAGGATAAAACTTTCAGGAGACCTTCTGGATGAGCTTTTCAGGAATGCATTCCAGTCTGTGATGAAGGATCTGAAATACCAGCTGGAAAAAACATACAACAAAAAAAGAGGGATACGGCTCAGGCCTGCGGTCAGGCAGGATCTGCTTACGCAGAAAATTCTCCATTCCATGGCAACAGGCAACTGGATAGGCGGGAGAACTGGCGTTTCCCAGCTTCTTGATAGAACATCAAATATGTCCACCCTCAGCCATCTTAGAAGGATTATTTCACCACTGACAAGATCACAGCCACATTTTGAGGCAAGGGATCTTCATCCCACACAGTGGGGGAGGATATGCCCCAATGAAACACCTGAAGGACAGAACTGCGGTCTCGTTAAAAATGCTTCACTTATAATTAATGTAACCCAGGGAATAGATCCAGATATAGTCATGGAAGAATTGAAAAGCATGGACATATACGATGTCACAAGGGAAGAGGCATCCGGGCGTGTTTATCTTAATGGTGATTTCATCGGATATCATGATGACCCTGCAATACTTACAAACACCATAAGAAACCTGAGAAGATCAGGGAAACTCTCCAATGAGGTTAATGTTAAATATGATTCAAATACAAATGAGGTTATAATAAATTGTGACCGTGGCAGGCTCAGAAGACCTTTATTTGTTGTTTATGATGGAAAAACAGTTTTGAATGAAGAAATGCTTGAAAAATTGAGAATGGGTGAATATACAATCAATGACCTAATTTCCGAGGGTGCCATAGAATGGCTTGATGCTGAGGAAGAAGAAAATACATATATCTCCGTATTCCCTTTTGAATTCCCGGATACCTGCCCTGATTGTGGAAAGGTTCTTTACAGGAACAATGTGACATGGATAAATCCTGGATCGGATGATATTGTCCTGGAATGCGATGAATGCCATTCACATTTCAAAGGTATAAACCAGTTATCAAAAGACCACACACACTGTGAAATAGATGCTTCCATGATCCTTGGTGTTGTGGCTTCACTTATTCCATATCCTGAACACAATTCATCGCCAAGAATAACAATAGCTTCTGCAATGGTGAAGCAATCCATAGGGCTTCCACAGGCAAATTTCAGAATAAGGACAGATACAAGAGGGCATCTATTGCATTATCCGCAGATACCTCTTGTAACCACAAAGGTTATGGATTTTATAAAATACAGAAGGAAACCGGCGGGACAGAATTTCGTAGTTGCTATAGTTTCATATCATGGATACAACATGCAGGATGCCATTATCATGAATAAGGCATCAGTAGAAAGGGGACTTGGAAGAAGTTCATTTTTCAGGACTTATACAGCTGAGGAGAGAAGATATCCCGGAGGCCAGGAAGACAAGTTTGAAATCCCTAGCCACGATGTTTTAGGTGCCAGAGCTGAAGAGTATTATAAAAACCTTGATGAAAATGGAATAATATTCCCGGAATCAAAGGTTGAAGGATCTGATGTACTGGTTGGTAAAACCTCACCACCGAGATTTCTGGAAGAAGAAAATGCTGACAAACTGGGTCCTCTTAGAAGGAGAGAGTCCTCTGTTACCGTAAGGCCTACAGAATCCGGTTATGTGGATAATGTCTTCCTTACTGTTTCAGAAAGCAACAGCAGAATAATTAAGGTTAAGGTAAGAAGCGACAGGATACCGCAACCCGGAGATAAATTTGCCTCAAGGCACGGGCAGAAGGGAGTCATAGGACATGTGGCGCCTCAGGAGGACATGCCATTTAATGAGGATGGAATTATACCGGACCTGCTTTTCAATCCACATTCAGTTCCATCAAGGATGACACTGGGACACGTCCTCGAAATGATGGGGGCAAAGGTATCCACCATGAGGGGAGAGAATATAGATTCCACAATATTTGACGGTGAACCTGAGAGAAGCCTGAGAGAGCAGCTGAAGAAATACGGTTTCCGTGAATCCGGCAATGAGGTCATGTATGATGGAATTACAGGGAAAAAATTCGAAGTGGATATATTCATGGGTGTTATATATTACCAGAAGCTCCACCACATGGTTGCCAGCAAGTTCCATGCAAGATCCAGAGGGCCAGTGCAGATACTTACGAGACAGCCCACAGAGGGAAGATCCCGGCAGGGAGGCCTCAGATTTGGAGAAATGGAAAGAGATACCCTTATTGCCCATGGTGCATCAATGGTTATAAAAGACCGTTTACTGGATCAGAGCGATGGCACAATACTCTATGTGTGCGGAAATCCAACATGTGGGCATATAGCTATATATGATTTCAGAAAAGGGACATTGCGGTGCCCCGCCTGTGGCAATACTGGAAATATATACCCTATAGAAACCAGTTATGCATTCAAATTGATGAGAGATGAATTAAGTTCTATGGGAATTGTAATGAGATTAAAGTTGGGTGATATGAAATGAATTTTAATAATGTTTCAAAAAGAATAGAAAGAATAAAATTTGCCCTTTTATCTCCTGATGAAATCAGGAAAATGTCACAGGTCAGGGTTATAACGCCCGATACCTATGATGACGATGGTTATCCCATAGAAAGAGGCTTGATGGATCTGCATATGGGGGTAATTGAACCGGGACTTAAATGTGCTACATGTGGAGGCAAAGTTGATGAATGCCCTGGACATTTTGGCCATATAGAACTTGCAATGCCAGTCGTCCACATAGGTTTCATAAAGGAAATAAAGAGCATGCTGGACGCTTCCTGTAAAGAATGCGGGCGGATAAAATTAACGGATGAGGAAATTAACAATTATCGTACACAGGTTAGTGCAATAGATTTTGAGACAATGGATCCGGAAATCATCGATATGACATTGAAAAAAATCGTTGAGATTGCAGTTCAGAGAAACATATGCCCTCACTGCAGTGCAGAAAGCCCAAAGGTTATCCTGGACAAACCCACAACTTTCCGTGAAGGAGGTATAAAAATAACTCCAAAGGAAATCAGGGAAAGACTGGAGAGGATACAGGATGATGACCTGCTATTTTTCGGAATAAATAAGGGATCCGCAAGACCAGAATGGATGATACTTACAGTACTTCCTGTTCCACCCATTGATGTCAGGCCTTCAATAACCCTTGAAACAGGAGAGAGAAGCGAGGACGACCTGACACACAAGCTTGTAGATATAATAAGGATCTCACAGAGACTGAGAGAGAGCAGAGATAACGGGTCACCCCAGTTAATCATAGAGGATTTATGGGATCTTCTTCAGTACCATATAACAACGTATTTTGATAATCAGACCGCTGGAATACCACCTGCAAGGCACAGATCCGGCCGTGCATTAAAAACACTCGTTCAGAGGCTTAAGGGTAAAGAGGGAAGATTCAGGGCAAACCTGTCCGGTAAAAGGGTAAATTTCTCCTCCAGGAGTGTTATTTCCCCAGAACCGTTCCTTTCCATGAACGAGGTTGGCATACCGGAAATAGCGGCTAGAGAACTTACTGTACCGGTACTCATAAATTCCTTTAATATAGAGAAAATGAAGGAGTGGATAAAAAGGGGAACAATGCCCCGGACACCTGACGGTAAATATCTGGCTGGCATAAACTATCTTATAAGACCAGACGGAAGGAGGATAAAACTTACAGACCAGAATGCCGAGATAAACAGCGAACGTGTTGATATAGGATGGACAGTAGAGCGCCAGATGACTGAGGGAGATATTGTTCTATTTAACAGGCAGCCTTCTCTTCATAGAATGTCAATGATGGCACATTCAGTCAGGGTACTTCCTGGTATGACGTTCAGATTTAATCTGGCTGATTGCACTCCCTATAATGCTGATTTTGATGGGGATGAAATGAATTTACATGTTATACAGAGCGAGGAATCCAGGGCCGAGGCCAGGATAATAATGAAGGTACAGGAACAGATAATGTCCCCCAGATTTGGTGGGCCCATTATAGGAGCTATTCATGACCATATTACTGCACTTTTCCTGCTAACACATAACAATCCACTGATCAGTGAGGACGACACATTGCATACAACATCATACATAGAATTTGAAAAACTCCCGGAACCAGTAATAAAGAATGGAAAGAAGTATTACCATGGAAGGGATATTTTTTCCCTTGTATTGCCAGAAGGCCTTAATATTAAATTCAAGAGCCATCTCTGTGCTGGAGCCAAGGACAAATGCGAATATGAGAATGACCCGGCAGATACTTATGTTGTAATAACCAATGGGAAACTTGTCCATGGAACAATTGACGATGAGGCAGTAGGTCCATTCTCCGGAGTTATAGTTGACAAGATATTCAGGAAGATAGGTCCACAGGCAGCTGCAAAATTCATAGACAACGTAACCAGATTGGCAGTAGGATTTTTGAGCCACAGGGGGTTCTCTACAGGCATCAAAGATTATGACATACCCAAGGATGCCATATCGAGAATCCAGGAAATATCAAATGAAACCCTTGAGAAAATAGAAAAACTGGTAAATGCATTCAGGTCAGGCCAACTACAGCCATTGCCAGGGAGATCGGTTGAAGATACGCTTGAGGTTGAGATATTGAGCGCCACAGGTGGTGTCAGGGATGAATCAGGTAAAATTGCATCCCAGTATCTTGGGCTGAACGATCCTTCCGTTATTATGGCAAGGTCAGGTGCCAGGGCAAAAATGCTTAATATTGCTGAGGTCGCTGGAATGGTAGGTCAGCAGTCCGTTAGGGGCGGAAGGCTCAACAGGGGATATGCAAACAGAACACTTTCACATTTCAAGGAGAATGACCTTGGAGCATATGCAAGAGGATTTATCAAATCTTCATACAGAGCAGGGCTAAACCCCACAGAATATTTCTTCCACAGTATAGGAGGCAGAGAGGGACTGGTTGATATAGCAGTAAGAACCTCTAGAAGCGGATATATGCAGAGAAGGCTTATAAACGCCTTTGAAGACCTTAAGGTTGATGATAAGAGAAGAGTTGAGGACACTATTGGGTCCGTTGTCCAATTTAAATATGGAGAAGATGGAATAGACCCCACAAGAAGCGATGAGGGCCAGACAGTGGATGTGGATTATGCTGCATACGACGAATTTGGTGATGAACAATGATTTCGTTGATATGGAGAGATACAAAGAAAAATGTTGAACTGATAAGTAAAAGTGTTCCATGCGCCTATGCCATAGACTACATGCCTGCCGACAAAATTGATACTGCGTACATTTCCACGGATAAGCAGAATGTTGATTATGAGGTAAAAATATCTGAAATTTTGAAATATGAGCCCATGGATGACCTTATTTTTAAAAGAAAAACTGGACTTAAAGCCATACTTAAGATCAGTAGCATAAGAAAAATTAACAGGATTCCAATAAGCGAGTTTGACATGGAAGAAGGGTTCAAAGAATTAACGTCATTTGCCATGGGAGAGAAATATCAGGTTGATTACAGGGAAAAAGAGGCATTCTCCCTTTCTCCAGAGGCAAAAGAAGTCCTGGAGGACGCAGAATCCAAAGGATATGACATTCCTGTTTCACTGGTTAATAAACTTGTGAAGTACAAGAAAAGCTTACCTTACAACAAATATGAAAAGCTTCTTAAAAGGGTTGATCTGGAACTGAAGAAAAGGGAAATAGATCCATTTGAGGCTGTTGGCATAATAGCAGCACAGAGTATAGGTGAGCCTGGTACGCAGATGACAATGAGAACTTTCCACTTTGCAGGAGTGGTGGAGATGAATGTTACGCTGGGACTTCCGAGGCTTATAGAAATTGTTGATGCCCGGAGAATACCAAGCACTCCTTCCATGACCATATACCTCACAGAAAAATACAGGAAAAATGAGGAAAAGGTAAGGGAATTGATCAAAAATCTAGAAAACACAACGATTATTGACGTGGCGGATATAATTACCGATGTAGGCGATATGAGCTTAACCATTAAAATAGACAGGAACAAGAGCCGGGAGAGGCTTGTTTCAATGGGTGATATACTCAGTGCGCTTGAAAAAAGAAAAGGAATAATATACAATGAGATCGATGAGGACAGTATTTCCATAAAACTTCAGCAGGAATCATTCAAGATGCTATATCAGGTCCAGGAACAACTTAAATCAACACCTATAAAGGGTGTAAACAAGATAAGCAGGGCTATAGCAAGGATAGATGCAAAAGAGGATGCATGGGTTATTTATACCCAGGGGTCAAATCTTAGGGAAGTCCTGAATATAGAGGGCGTTGATTCAAACAGGACAACAACAAACGATATAATAGAAATAGAAAATGTTTTTGGTATAGAGGCAGCCAGAAATGCAATATACCGTGAGGCAGAGAACACCCTCAGTGAGCAGGGGTTAAATGTTGATAAAAGGCATTTAATGCTGGTTGCCGATATGATGACCTTCTCAGGTACAGTAAGAGCTGTGGGTAGGCAGGGTATTTCGGGACGTAAAAGCAGTGTTCTGGCAAGGGCAGCTTTCGAAATTACATCCAAGCACCTGCTGAAAGCCGGGTTGCTCGGGGAAATAGATCCATTAGCGGGAGTGGCTGAGAATATTATAGTGGGGCAGCCTATAACATTGGGAACAGGTGCCATAGACCTTGTCTATAAGGGGAATAAAAAATAAAGGGATACCATGAATGAAATAACACTGGATAACCAGACAATAGGATTTATTAAATTATTTGAGAGCTATACAAGAACTAATGTTTACGAATGCCTTGAAAATGAAGAGATGGTTCTCTTCGTTGTTGGTGAACACAAGCTGGCAGAGATTTTCAAAAAACATGAAAATATTATTGCCGATTTGAAGGCAAAGATAAACAAAAGAATAGTAATGGCAGAATTTTCTCCAGATCTTCTTACCTTTACCAGGAACCTTTTTTATAGATATGGTGTGAATGAAATAAATCTTATATGGAAAGATAATATAACGAATATATTTGTGGGAATAGCCTCAGAAAACATAGGCAAGGCCATAGGAAAAGACAGTAGAAATATAAAATTGATGAGGGATGCTATTTCCAGATATTTCAAAATAAAAAATGTTATAATAAAACAGAGATAATTTTATTTTTCTTCATTCTTTAAAATTTTAATTTTATGTTATATCGTATATCCACCTGAAAATTATAACTATCCGTTCTGGAATATGTATGGCTATGCCCATATCAGAACTATCACTGGCGATTTCTAAAAACCTAGGTTTATTAGAGAACTCTAACTTGGGACGTTTCCACCAACACAGACGGATGCGCCTTTTTCAATAAAGAGTCAATAAATTGAAAGATGGTATTTTCGGGTTATTATGAATCCTCCACTATATATTATCAATGGAACTTTCCATTCCAGGAGAAATCGGTGAATGGCATATCACCAAAAAATACATGGATTTTGTTGAAAGGAGATGAATACTGCTTGATCGTAAGTTCTTACAAAAATTAAACATAATGAAAATAAAATTATAGATAAAATTAAAAAAATTATTTATTTCTGTCCAGCCATTGCAGCGATATCTTCTTCCTCAATATACTGGGTTCCTGAATCTATTATATCCTTTATTTCATCGGTTCTGTATCCGGATTTTATGGATATTAAATAGAATATTATTGCCACTATTATTACAACTACGAAATCATAGGGATATGGAAGAGTGTTTGTTCCTCCATAATCTCCCTCGCCAAGGTATGATAACAGTGTCAAGACCAGTATATATGCAGGCACCCACCATCCGGCTTTTATATTATCCTTCGTAAATACGTTCTCGACCTTATGGGATGCCAGTATTACGAGGTAGACGACGATACCAAAGAATATCCCTATTGCAAGATATGGTATGGTAGGCCATCCGGACCAGTATACTATAAGAGTCGCACCGATAAAGGCTATGGGTGCCAGTATGGTTGCAAATGGAAGTTTAAACGGCCTTTTAAGTGACTCTGCTTCCTTCCTGAATACCATCAATGCCGATCCGCCAACAATATAGGTAAATGCTGTGGCCCCGGTTATAAGACCTACCAGGGCATACCAGCTCGGGAACGGAGCGAGGAATATTAAACCTATTATAACTGATAGTATGATTGGTAGGACAGGAACCCTTGTTTTTTTACTGACACGGGAGAGTGCTTTTGGGAAATATCCTATTTCAGCAAGCCCGAACAGTGTTCTTGTGGATGTTCCCGCATAGACATTAAGGGTACCGGCTGGCGATACGTAGGCATCTGCATATAATATATAGGTAAGTACAACTAAAGCGAATATTCCAGATGTCTTTGCAAGGAATGCAAATGGGGCAGCGATAACTCCAGAAGCGTATGATGAGGAACTTGATGCAAGCCCAAGCCATCCTCCTGCGGATGCCAGTTTAGTCGGGTTTATTGCTCCAATAAACACTACCTGGAGCAAAATATATACAACTATACCGGTCAGAACTGAGAAAATCGTTGCCCTTGGTATTGACCTTTGAGGTGTTTTGGCCTCACCACCATAATCAAGAGCCTGCCTGAATCCAAGGAACGAGAATACTATACCATCTGTTGATACAGCCTCGAATATTGTTGCCGAGTTGTGGCTAGGCAGGAATCCTCCTAATGCGGGGGATGTAAAGTTCGAACTGTGGAAAACCAAAAACGCAAGCATTACTATTGTTAAAGATGGAATTATAAGCTTCCACCATGTCATTCCTGTATTGGTTTTGCCCATTATTCTGACTCCAGCATAGTTTAATGCAAAGAAAGCTACTATTAATATTCCTGCAAGAACTATACCAAGTCCGGTCAAAACAGCAACAGTGGCCGCCGGGTTAATGGGGTTAGGAGCACTGTATGAAAGACCCGTAACATATGAACTTGCATAGGTAATAACTGCTTCAGCTTCTATTGCCGGTACTGAGACTGCAGACAGAAAATATGTCCATCCAAAGAATAGGCCGGCTACTCCACCGTGGGAATAATGCCCATATCTACTAATTGCACCGCTTCTCGGTATCATTCCACCCAATTCCGCGTACACAAGAGCTATAAACAATACAAGTACTCCACCAATAATCCATGAGATTATGGAAGCAGGCCCTGTGGTGCTAGCTGCAGCAGCAGCGGAAAAAAGCCATCCTGATCCGATTATACCACCAAGGCTAAGAAAATAAAGATCCCATGTATTTAAAGCTTTCTTTAATTTCTTATCCTGGCTTTTACTATTGGATATAACATCTTTTGTTGATTCAAAATCAGCCATATGTGAATATTTAGCAGATGTATTTAAATTTTTCCTAATAAATATCCGATATATATACAGAAGAGTATGAATTTTATTGAAATATTTCCGCTATTGTGTTCCTGTGGAATTGTTTTATCCTTGTTTAGCAATTGATTATATTTATATCCCTGCATATGATTATGTAATATAAATATGGAACATAAAGCAGGAGATACTGGAGAAAATATTACGAGGGTTATTACACCCAATAAAAGAAAGGGAGAAATATACGGAATAGTTGAAAAATTATCCGGTGCATCACGCCTTACAGTTATGTGTGAAGACGGGTCAACAAGAAATTGCAGGATACCAGGCAAAATGAAAAAGAGGATGTGGATAAGGGAAGGCGACCTTGTTATAGTGAAACCATGGGATTTCCAGGATGAAAAGGGAGACATAGTTTACAGATATACCAGAACACAGGCATTATACCTCAGTAGAAACAGAATGTTGCCTGAAATCATAGATGTATTCAATGAACGATAAAAGTGCACTGAAACAGCTGATTGAATCAGATGAATTTTCAAACAGGCTTAATCTTGACAGGAAAACCTATGGCCTTGTTTTTGACAAAAGGACATTAAACGCAATTTATGAAGTTATTAAAAAATATGACATAGATTATATAGATTTCCCCATATCCAGTGGGAAAGAATCCTTGATATTCAATGTAAAATTGAGAGATAAAAGCACCAGGGCACTGAAAATTTATAAAATGTCCACATTAAAATTTTCCAATACTATGGAATATATCAAGGGAGATTATAGATTTGACAAAGAAAAGATAAACAGGTCAAATGTTGTTTATGTATGGGCACAGAAAGAGTATACCAATCTTGAAAGTATCAGAAATTCCGGAGTTCATGCCCCGAAGCCCTATGGTTTCTACAAAAACATTCTTCTTATGTCCTATCTTGGGACTTCCAGGGGTCCGGCTCCACAGATAAAAGACCTGCAGGCAGGCTTCAATGAGATTTATCTTAAGTTAAGGAAAGCAATATGGACTATGTACAATAGAGCCAATATAGTGCATGCAGATCTCAGCGAATACAATATATTATACTACAGAAAGGATCCGTACATAATAGACGTTGGACAGTCAGTATCAACAAAACATCCCATGGCAGAAGAATTCCTGAAAAGAGATATAAAAAATATATCAACATTTTTCCTTAAAAAGGGCATTGAGTGCAACGCTGCTGAACTGTATAATTATGTTAAAGGTGGTATAGATGCTTGAAATAGGAAACATCAAAATCCCCTTTGCAAGAATGGGGGTAATTATAGGAAAAGAAGGAACAGTAAAGGCAAGAATAGAGGAAGAGGGGAAAGTTAGACTGGATATAGACTCTGAAAATGCAACGGTTACCATATTTCAGAAAAACGATCCTTTAAAGGCTCTGATGGCTATGAATGCCGTTCAGGCAATTGCAAGAGGATTTAATCCCGAAAAGGCTATGCTCCTATTTGATGACAGTGTACAGCTAATAGTGATATCAATAAAGGAATTTGTCAACAAGGACGCCAAGAGAATTAAGGAAATACGTGGGAGATTAATAGGAAAGGAAGGACACACAAGGGAAATAATAGAGGAATTGACCGGGACATATATTTCTATAAGTGGAAATACAGTTTCAATTATCGGGGATTTCATTTCTATTCAGTATGCAAGGGAGGCAGTAAACATGATTTTACAGGGGAGAAAACATAAAACTGTCTATTCATATCTTGAAAAAAATGTTGGAGAATTAAAGTTCAGGAAGATGGAAGAAAGCTTTGGTGGAAACTAAAAATCGTTAAAGTTTATATTCCTTCTTGCAATACATATTTATAGCGGGGTAGGGTAGTCAGGAGATCCCGACGGGCTCATAACCCGTAGACCAATGGTTCAAATCCATTCCCCGCTACTGGCAATTTATTTTATCTATATATTTAATCATGGATTCAAAATCTGATTTTCCAGTGGCACATACTCTGTATCCCATAGATTCCAGTGTTTCTGTTGTTGTTTTTCCTATGGAATAAATTTTTTTATTATCATTTGAAATACCAGCATAATCCTTAAATGCCTTTGCCTCCATTGAAGATGTTATAAAAATTCCAATACACTTTTCAGAAAGGAAGTTTGTTTTTAACCCGGTATTTTTAAGTTTTATTACATTGTATATATAATACTCATGGTATTTTATGCCTCTTCTGGATAAGGAATCCCTGATGATATTATTTGATTCATTGCTTCTGAACAATGCTATATTTCCATGCCTATGTTCTGACAGAATTTCTAGAACACCGTATGAATTCTTGCTGGTTGGGACTTCAATGTTGCCTGTGTATTTTCCTATTATCTCAGCCGTTTTTTCTCCAATGGCTATGAAATATGGATTTTCTGTATACTTATAGTAATGTTTAAAGAATTCTGAGGCTCCAACAGAGCTGGTTAAAACTATCACATTAGGCCTCTCTCCGGCTATTTCATCTGCAATTTTTTTATCAAAATCGCTTAGCCGGATTTCGGTCAATGGTATGTTCAACACATCTATGCACTCTGTCTCTACCGGTTTAAACTTAATTTCTGGCCTTGTAGTTATAATAAATTTAGAAGTATCCATAGTCCCCTATCTCCTGCCTAATTTTATCAATAACTGACTCCATATTATCGTGGAAGAATTCCATATCCTTATATGTATTTGATTTCAGTGAATAAAATCTTGTTTTTATTTTTCCATTACTGGAGAGGATTCCGACGGGCATTGAACATCCAAGATTAAGTGATCCTGCAATGAAACGTTCATTTTGCATATCCCTAAAGGTTTCACTATGATTTATCTCTCTTGAGGCATAAGCCTGCTCAGAAGATTTCTTTCCAACTATGGCAATTATTCCCTGGTTTGGAGCGGGAAGAAACTGATCCTCGGACAGGATGAAATGGCCAGTATCCAGTGACATCCTATTATAGGCAGCCATTGCAATTATTATGCCATTATATTTTTTCCCCATATATTTTGATATCCTTGTATCAATATTTCCCCGTATATCGGAAACATTAATTTTTGGATTGGCCGTTTTTACCTGCCTTATCCTGCGCATGCTTGAGGTGCCTATAACCGATCCTTCTCCCATATCCTCCAGAGATGTTTCTGAAATCAGCACATCCCGGTAATCATCCCGTTTGATAACTGATGTTATTTCAAGCCCATCCTGGATCCGTGTTGGAATATCCTTTGCACTGTGGACTGCAAGGTCAATTTCACCTTTCAGTATCATTTCATTTAATTCATCCACAAACACACCTGTAGAACTCATTCTGTACAGTGGGACATTTCTGTTGGAATCTCCAGAAGAAGTGAAGCTTTTTATCTGAACCTCATAACCTCTGGATTCAAGGGCATCTTTCACACTGTTTGCCTGTATGAGTGCAAGTTTGCTATTTCTTGTTCCAATTGTTACAGGCATTTCAACACCGATGAAAATGCATTCACGGTCTTTTCCAAATCCCCTTCGGAATGGGCAAAGCTCACAAATTCAGTTTCAAACTGGCTTGGAGGGAAAAAAATACCCTTATCAAGCAGCATATGGAACATTTTGGTGAATTTTCCTGCATCTGAGGCGATAGCTGTATTATAATCTGTAACCTTTCCCATATTGAAAAATAGCTGGAACATGGAATGGCACCTGTTTATAGTTGCATCAATATGGTATTCGGATATAAGTGAGTTCAGCTCCTTTTCCAGTCTGCCTGCGTAGTTGTCTACCAGTGAGTAATCTTTTCCCTTCAACTGCTCCATGGTAGCCATTCCCGCTGCCATTGTTAAAGGATTTCCAGAAAATGTGCCAGCCTCGTATACATTGCCCATTGGGGCTATATGATCCATTATGTCGCCCCTGCCACCAAACATGCCGACAGGAGCCCCACCTCCTATGATTTTACCCATTGTTGTAAGGTCCGGCTTTATGCCTACAATATCCTGGTATCCCTTAAACCCAAATCTAAATCCAGTTATCACTTCATCAAATATGAGCAGAGATGAATATTTTTCCGTTATTTCCCTGAGTGACTTAAGAAAATCCTTCTCAGGATTGATAACACCCATATTGCCAAGTACAGGTTCGGTTATAATTGCCGCAATATCGTCTCCATGTTCACTAAATATTTTTTCTATGCTTTCAATATTATTGTATTGCCCCACAAGTACGGTTTTTGAAACATCATCAGGGATGCCTGCTGATGATGGAACTCCAAATGTCATTGTGCCACTGCCCGATTTTATCAGTGCATAATCATGTGCGCCATGGTATCCGCCCTCCATTTTAACAATATACTTTTTCCCTGTGAAACCTCTTGCCAGCCTGATGGCATGCATTGTGGCTTCAGTTCCGGAATTTGTGAATCTCAGTTTTTCTATGGAACCTACAGCATTTTTGATAATTGTTCCAAGCCTTATTTCGTTCTCACTTATAGAACCGAACAAAATGCCCTTATCCACCTGGGATTTGATATAATTGGAAACAACTGGATCAGCATGCCCAAGTATCATTGGGCCAAAACCCAGAGAATAATCTATGTACTCCTTTCCATTAACGTCTATGGCCTTTGAACCATGTGCCTGCTGGAACATAACAGGTTCTGGTGAATAATACCTAACTGGTGAATTGACGCCCATGGGGAATAGTTCCTGTGCCTCTTTAAATAATTTTGTTGATCTCATTATTCTAGATTCTTTTTAAGGATTTATTCTTTTATGCCGGATTAAATTGGAAAGGAATAGGTTTATATATCGATAAACGATATCTAATTTAGATATCTATAATAGATATCTGGTGATACACATATGTATGGAAAAAGGTTTAACGAAATGGGAGAAAATAGACATAACAGGATGGATAGTGGGAATAATTGCCATGGCAGAGGATTTGGAGAACATATGCATGGACATGGAATGCGCGGTTTCGGATTAAAGTATCTGATACTCAATATGACCTCCGATGAGGAAGTAACAGGAGCGGACGTAATGGCCAGGGTGGATCAGAGAACAGGTGGTAGATGGTTGCCGTCACCGGGAGTTATATACCCCGCATTGAAAAAGTTGTATGAAGATGGCTATCTGGAAATGAACGAAAGGGATAATAAAAAGTACTATAAAGCAACTGAAAAGGGAAAGGAAATAATGAAAGAAACTATTTTCCCCTGGAATCATAACCAGGAGAACGAAAACAGTATAGAATCCATTCTGGAAAAAATGGACAATTATACACAGTATATCCTTGACAATTCGGGTAAATTAACTGAAAATGACCTGAACCGGATTAAGGGCATTTATAAACAACTAGAAATTTTTAAATAATTTTGTTATTGAAATACCAAGAATATCATTTGAAATGTAATGTTGCTGGCAAAGTCATAGAACAACACTTATATTTTCAATTTTATTTTTTTCTTTCTGAGGGCTTTAATTATAGGATAGAGTATACCTGCATTATATATAGCTACAGGCACAAAAAAAATGAAGAATAGAAAAGATGGGAAAAAATAGAGATATGTAAAAATGGAAAATATAAAGAATATGGATATAAATTGAATTGGTTTGACAATTTTTTTTACCTCAATTAGAACCATTTCAAATATGGTTGCAAATATGCTTGCAAACCAGAATAGAGGCAAATTAACTAAAAAATAATTATATGCGTAGTTTAAAACATCCGTAATATCACCATGGTGGTTCCTGATAGGGATTCCATACACTTTCATGAGAACCATATTCTTCATAAAATTTTGCAGAAGTGGGGCTGTAACAATGACCACCAGCAATAGATACAGGCATATAGTAACCATTATTGGAATTGAATTGCCCGGTGAATAATCCCTCTTCTCCATAGGCACCTATTTGGTAGAAATTATACCATTTAGTTCCCCAAGAAGCCCCTAAATCCAGATATATTGTAGGCTCGTGTTGTGCTTCCGCATCAGCATATAACAATGCATAATCTGCGGCAAGTGTTGGAATTAAAACTTCTAACAGTGAGGATAGCACATCACCAAGAGATGAAACAGATCGGATTAACATTCCACTTTCTGTTACAACAACTTCCCCGAAGACCGCTATTATTTCTGGTACAGTATATAAACTCAAACTGCTTACTTCAATCTTTGTTACCTCTAATCTGGCTGTATGCCCGTTAGGATATTTATAATATGCATTTGAGCAATAATCATACCCATTGTTTACATCTGGAACATTTGTAACTCCATTAACCTTTGATATTTTATCATTATGACCAGTGTACAGAATTATGCTTAAATTCACGTAATTTAAATTGGAATAAACATTAACTTTCCCATATTTGTTTTCTATAGTTATTATATTACCTGATTTTGCTATATTATTTGGTGCCATAAATGTTAAATTATACTTCATATAATTACCAGGAACATTATTTGTTATCTTATATGACTTTAACTTGAGTATGTTTCTAGATCTATTTCCATTGTCTTTAATATATGGAGAAGAATGAACAACATCAGAATTGCTTTTCAGAGAAGAATTACTGTGAACCACTGGAACAAAAGCCATCATTACAAATATTGCTGCCATTAACACACCTATTATTACCTTCTTTCTCTTCATAATGATATAAACGTATGAATATATATATATATCGATACTAATAGTAATAAATAGTTTATTAACAAATTGCCCTAAAATTAAAATCTGCAAAAAACGGATTTTTCAATAATATTATTTATTTTCATTCAATTTTTCTGCAAGGAAAGGAAGTGATTCCTCATAACGTGGTGTATTATAAAAATGGCCTCCGTTGAATTCCTTGTATGTGTGATTTATGTTGCAATTTTCCATTTTCCTGTGCAGTCCCCTCATGCCCATATAAAGGTTGTATTCGTCTTTTAGGCCAACATCAAGATAAATTGCCTCGAGTTTTTTCAGGCTGTCAGCATATGATTCTATATTGTTTATCGGGTCATGAATAGACCATTTGTTCCATATATCATCACGGAAGATGCCGGTATCCTTATCAAATGGCAGATCCATTCCTGATTCCATAGAAGCATTATATGAGTAGAAAGCTGACATTCCAATTATGTTTAGTGTCTTTATTTCGGCATCATTAAGATTATCTTTCATGGATTTCTCCCTAATGTAATCTTTTATTTCCATATTATGCAGTTCCCTGTACGCAACAGGCATATCGGGAATGTAAACATATTCGAATCCACTGTCGCCAAAATGGTTGGCGAAACCACTTATGATGCCGGGATTTTTTGCTGCAAGTGTATAGGATCCAAATCCGCCAGATGATTTTCCGAAAAGTGCGGTTTTTCCAGTCCTGAATTTTTCTGAGATAAAGGGTATAATTTCTTTGATTATGAAATCTTCATAGTTTCCCACTGAAGGAGAATTCATGTATTGATTCACATGGAATTTTGTAGAAAAATCAGGATTTATAATCACTGAACTTCCCAGCAGGTTTTTTCTGTATAGTTTGTTCAATACCTGAGAGAATCTGTTATTCAGTTTTGGAGTTCCATTCAGACCAGCCAGTTCTATCAGAAGAGGCGATCCGGGTACAAGTTCCTCTGGATGGAAAACCAGTATTTTACGTTCTTCAGGATCTCCAAGTGCATTATTTTTCAAAACTTTGCTTTTAATTTCTACCAATTCAGCCTTTAAGGACATGGTGGATTATTGCAGGAAAATACTTATGTTTAATCGATTTGGTTAATGTTTATAAACATTAAATTATATGGTTTAATTTACTGTCAATGGAAAAAAATTGCATCGTATCTGATAAATTATCTGCTGATGCGGTCATAAAACAAACCAGAGCGAATGGATTGCTTGACCGGAATTACTGTATTGAACAGGATGAAAATTATGTGTATATACCTCTTGTGAGGACAGTAGCCGGATCAGTTACCCATGATTTTAGGCCAAGAATGGATACTTCTGCAAAAATCAGAAAAAACCTTGCAAGAATGGGGATTAAAAATAGAAATTTATCATATATCAGGCTGGGAAATTCATTAATATTCAAGGATAAGATCAGTACAAAAATTGCCCGGGAATATGCAGGAGAAATGATGATAGACAATATATACGTGGAAGCTGGAAAAATCCAGGGCGTTAAAAGAAAACCCACTCTTAAATTATTATATGGAAAGGGTTGTGAGACAAGGATAAGGGAGTCTGGAATTACTTACATTCTGGATTTACAAAAAGTCATGTTTTCTCCTGGAAACATAAACACCAGGAGTAAAATGAAATACATGGACTTTACAGGACTTGTAGTACTTGATATGTTCAGCGGCATAGGGTATTTCTCACTGCAGGTTCTAAAGAACAGCAGGCCAGTGAATATGATAATGTGTGATATTAATCCGGATTCTATATATTACCTTAAAAAAAATTTGATTGTTAACAGGATACAGACCCCCGTTACTCTATTCACCGGCGATTCAAGAGTCGTACTTCCCTCAGTCAGTGCTGACTACATAATTATGGGCAACTTTAATTCCTTGCACTTTCTGGTTTCTTCACTTATAAGATCCCAGAATGGAACAAGAATTTCTATGCATTATCTTGCAACAACCCGGGACCTGGATAAAGCAGTATATAATATAATAGATATGGCAAGAAAATTAGGTTATATCCTTACATGCACCAGAAGTGAAAGAGTTAAATCCGTTGGTCCCAATTATCTGCATATCAATTCAACTTTCACTGTAATTAGTATATTGTAAAGAAATATTAATATGGCGTGAAATTATACGATTCAATGGCAAAACAGCTGGATATAAGATTTATAGACGTCGTCTCACTTTTGCTCCGAATACTGCTTCTCGCCGCCTTTGCCGCGGTTATGCTACATATGTTTATAGGAATTTATTATGCCATTCTGGGGGCTGTAAATTCGCCACCTTCACTGGAAACATATATTTATTCTTTTATTGATGTAATCGTAGAGGATTCTCTTCTGGCTGTGGTAATATTCGAGATTTATGAAAGTATAGTGGATTTTTTCCAGGGAGAGGGCGATACCATTATATATATAATAAATGCAGCCATATCTTTTACTGCAAGGGAAATCATATTGACCATTTTTGCTGCCCGTATTTTCAATGTTGTTAATGCCTATGAGGTTATCAGTTTTTCAATACTTATACTTGCACTGGCTGTTTCCAGATATCTACTGATACTATCAGGTGCAAGCAAAAAATCCCAGTAAGATCTTTTTGTTTCTGTATAAATCATAAAAGTTATTATATTATTTTCTAATCACCATTTAGGATAATGATACATCCATTAGAACGGTGATAATAAATGGTTAATAATAATAGATCAAGTTATGTTCCAAAACCCATGGAAACATTAAAAAATTCACTTGAGAAAAACATCATGATTGATGTCAAGGGAAACAGGACATATTCTGGTGTGCTGGAAGGTTACGATATATACATGAATCTTGTACTAAAAAATGCTGTTGAAACAATAAACAATGAGAGCAGAGGGACGTTCAGTATGATGCTGCTGCGCGGGGATAACATAATATTCGTGTCGCCGTCAGGAGGTGAATAAAGTGAGTAATGGAACATCATCAATGGGAAAGGCAAATAATAAAAAAGTTCACATAAGATGCAGAAGATGCGGCCATAACAGCTATAATTTGAGAGAAAAAAGGTGTTCTTACTGTGGATTCCCCTCACCCAGAATTAGACATTACAACTGGGCAAAAGCCAAGTGAGGAGTGCGCTGTTGCCGGTTACATAGGCAACAATGCATTTACCAACATAATTTTTTCACTGAGGGCGCTGCAACATAGAGGCCAGGAAAGTTCAGGTATAGCAACGTTCGATGGAAAAATTCATATTAAGAAGGGAATGGGGCTTGTATCTGAGGTATTCAGGGATGAATTTTTAGAAGGGAGAATTGGAATAGGCCATAACAGGTATTCCACTGCAGGGTCAAAGGGTATTGAGAATGCTGGCCCGTTTGTTATATCATCTTCCATAGGATATATAGGAGTTTCACATAACGGTGAAATCACCAACGCCCATGATCTCAGGGAAAGGCTCAAAGAAAAAGGTTATATATTTTACAGTTCCAGTGACACTGAAGTAATGCTAACTGAGATGGTAAGTGAGATAAATAAATATGGAATCAGAGATGGAATAAAAAAAGCGATGCTGGAAATTAAGGGTGCATATGCGCTTGCATTGCTCATAAATGATACACTGTATGCGCTCAGGGATCCATTCGGTTTCAGGCCACTCATAATGGGAAAGAATAATGACGGGTATATAGTAGCCTCAGAGAGTGCGGCAATTGATACAGTGTCAGGAAAGGTAATTAGGGATATAAAGCCGGGAGAACTGGTAGAAATAAAAGAAACAGGGTACAGAAGCATCTTTACAATAGAACACCAAAAATCTCATTGCATGTTTGAATATGTGTACTTTGCCAGGCCGGACAGCATAATTGATAAAAAAGAAGTTTTTGATGTGAGATATAACATTGGAGTGAAACTTGCCATGGAACATCCAGTAAATGCAGATGTGGTTGTTCCCGTGCCAGATTCAGGGCGATCACAGGCACTAGGCTATTCTGTTTATTCCAAAATTCTTTACAGTGAGGGATTGATTAAAAACAGGTATTCTGACCGTACATTTATACTTCCAGACCAGAAATCAAGATATGAGGCCATAAAAATCAAATTAAATACCATTAAATCTGCCATTAATGAAAAGAAGATTGTACTTGTTGATGACAGTATAGTAAGGGGCAATACAATGAGGTATATCATAGGAATGTTGAGAAAGGACGGAGCCACAGAGGTACATGTCCGTGTAGGTTCTCCACCAATAGTTGCGCCTTGCTATTTTGGCGTGGACATGAAAACAAAGGATGATTTCATTGCAAATGGTAGATCAGTAGAGGAAATAAGGGAAGAAATAGGCGCTGATTCCCTGGGATATGTGTCAATAGAGGGATTAAAGGAAAGCATTGGCATGAATGAATTATGCCTGGGATGCCTTACAGGCAAATATCCCGACCATATACCAGAGGGCGCAAAACCCAACTATACTTAAACAATCATTCTCTTTTTAATTTCAGCAATCATTCCATCTAAATTCCCACGGGTATTAAAATAATCCATTTTTAGTGTAATTGCCATTTTATTTGCTATGGTTCTCGCCACTTTTCCCCTCTGTTTTGGAGGTAGTGCTGAAAGCCCCGGATAGTTAAATAAAATTCCATGCTTGGGTGGTGGCGTTCCCTTTCTCATATGGTTGAAAAAAGCCTTTTCTGCTCCCAGTATCTGGAGTGTGCTGGAAGGATATTTCACAAGGTTTTCAAGGCTTCCCGCCTTAAGCAGAAAGTCCAGCGCAAGAGTACTCCCTATTAATGATACGGTATTTGGCATATATTTTCCTATCTCATTCCCTAGATAGCTATTAAGATATTCCCAGAATTTACACATTCTGCTTCCCATTTCTGCTGCCGCATTATCAATATCATGCAAACCCGCATTCTTGAGCTTGAAGAAATACATGCATGGATCATTGCTGTACTTTATATCCAGGAGTGTGTATATTGAAACCAGTTTTTCCAGATAAAGATTTATAATTTCTTCCAGTTCCTTCTTAACGGAGTACATTTTTATAATATACTGGTCATGGGAAAATTCAGAATTTATTCTTTCCTTTTCGAATTTTAGAAGGAGTTCCCTTAAATCCGGGATTTTTTCTGAACATGTGTTTTCCGTTTCCGGTATTATTCCTTCCCGCAGGCTCTCGAATATGTTCATGTAGTTTTTTTCCAGGTTTTTGTACAGGTATATTTTTCTGTTTATTACTTTTCCGTACCACGTTATTTTCTCCATATTTATCACTCAATATTCCATCAAGATCCACTGCCTTGAGATCGTTCAATTTATCAACAAGCATTGTGCCGTAAGCCAGTAGATCGTTGTTATCTGTATATATGGCAACACGGCGTCCCTTCTGTATATTGCCTACCAGAGCCTTGATCCCGGCAGGATATATATCTGAACCATTTATTATATTTTTTATTGCGGTATTTTTAACTATAACCTTTGGTTCATTGGCGAAGACAAAGTCCATGGGTATCAATAAACTGTCAAACCTGGATGTGTCTCCATGTTTTTTTAGAATCATGGAATCGCTCAGTTCCTGCAATGTGTGTATATGTGATTCATTAAAATCTCCTGTGGAAAGCCTTCTCAAATCTGCCATCTGTGCACCAGTGCCGATTACATAACCCATGTCCGTGCATAGAGTCCTTATATAGGTACCTGACTCACACTTAACCTTAAAGAGTATCAGTTTGTCATTTATTTCCATGACATCCATCTTATATATTGTCCTTTCCCTTACCTGCCTGGATACAGCAGACCTTACAGGTGGAAGTTGATAAATCCTTCCGGTGAATTCCTTAAATACATTCATTATTGTATCCGAATCTGCAGGAGAATAAAGCCGCATAACTGAGATATATTCCTTTGGCTTTTCGTGTACTATATCTATAAGTTTCGTTCCCTTTCCCAGGGCCATTACCAGGACTCCCGAAACATTAGGATCTAAAGTGCCAATATGGCCCACCCTTTTTTCTCCTGTTATTTCCCGGACCCATGCATCTATCTGGTGGCTTGTTGGTCCCTTCGGCTTATCTATCACAATAAAACCGTTTATTTCCTTCTGATCTGAATTTGAAGCATACATAGTTTATGGTCTATCATAAATCTGATTTTAACCTTTGTTTTTGCAATGTCATAATTTTTGATAAAGCTTTATTATATTTTCAACAATATTTTCAGGGGAGGTAAAATCAGTATCGATTATATAGTCATAGTATGTAAAAACCCTGTAATCCATTCCGTAGAACATCATATACCTCAAGAATTCAGATCTTGCCCGGGAAATAACCTGTTTTGGCTCCGTATTTTTATCTCTGCTGGATAATCTGTCAATTCTTGTGGCTAAACTTGTATTAAGATATATTTTTATGGAATTTATGTTATTTTTATATGCCATAAGGCCGGACAATCGTGATTCAAGCACTATATTGTCATTTTTTCTCATAAAATCAACAATCATGTCATCTTCCTGTCTATCTATTTCCGGGTGTTTTTCTGCATAGGCACTGAATTCAATAAGATCCATATTGTATTCTTCTGCCTTTTGTCTGAAAAAATATCCTCCGGAAAAAAATTTATAGTTCAACCTAGAGGCTAATAAATTCCCCACAGTCGTTTTGCCTGATCCTGACTCCCCACTAATTGTGAATATCATATGGAACGCACTGCATTATCATCATCCAATTTACGTATTTTATATGTAAAGTCCACATACTTCATAATCATGGTTACAAAATACCCTACAGCCAGGTTGCCAAGTGTGTACAGAGCCATCCATAATGGCATGATATATAATTTTGTAGTAACTATGTTAAGATTTAAATCCCATGGCATTGAAACATACTGGTAATGGATAGTCAACATAAAGACATATAGCCATATGAATATTAGAAAGAAGAATATCTCGGTTACCATAAGAGGCTTCATGGTGTTCATTGAAAGTGCTGCCTGGTCCATCTGCCTCTGCATGGAAAGTTTCTGTAATTTCTGCTGCCTTGCCCGATCTCCAGACCTGTATGCTTCCCTCATGGCTTTTGAATATGCCTTGCTGATCAGCTGTGTTTTGCCCATCTTAAGCCAGTCGGTGAAAAAGTACCTTGGTATGGAAGATATAAGGCCAAGTATGATCCCGGTCAACATCAGGGTGAGAATCGGAAGCTGGTAATTAAAGCCCAGTAGGGGCATAAAAACATAGTTTAAATAGTGCCCCAGTGGATTCCTGATCTTGGGATCACTGATAATGAATATTAATCCGAGACCTGCAAACATGAAGATGAACTCTATCATCATGAATTTGGTCATCTGTGGATTCTGTGCCGGTCTATTGTTTGTCTGCTGCATCTTATAACCCCATTAATATATTCTCTGCTGCTATCTCTGGATGATTGTCAGGATTGTATATATACTTTATTGTGGCACCGGAATATACAGAGTAGGCAACTGCATAGTACCTGTTTACCTGCTGGTGCTCATCTATGTCCTTAAGTGTATCCTCATCCCTGCTTCGAGTAGGATCATTCTCACGACGGCGCATTATTTCCTCGGGAGTTGATTCTATGAGAAAATAGGAAGATACCATAAGTTCAGTGAGTACCCATGCAGGAAGCCCGGGGAGATAACCTGCTGGAGACTTTATTGACATATGTGTATCTATGATTATATTATCCATTTTCCCCAGTTTATTCGATGTCGCTTTCTGAAGATTTCTCTGTGTGTCCACTTCGAGCTTCCGGATATCGTCTCTGGTTTTAACCAGGTCAAGCTCCTTTGCCATATCGAACATAAGTGATCCAAAATTGATTATTTCATATTGGGATTTCTTTGAAACCATAGTCAGTATAGTAGATTTTCCTACCCCAGGTATTCCTGAAATTACTGCTCTCATGTTTATCCACCACTAAAGAACTGCCTTATCAGGGGATGCATTTCCATTAGCTGCTCTCTCCCCATCGCTTCATAGAATTGGATTACAATTCCTACTGCAAGTAACAATCCGGTTCCGCTTGTATCACCAACCGTACCTATAAGATCTGCTCCCCCTGCAAGTATTCCTACTATGGCGCCACTGAAAATGGTTATAGCCGGTATGTACTTGCTCAGTACCTTAGCCATTATACGTGGGTCTCTTCTGAATCCAGGAATCTGCATGCCGCTTGAACGTATCTGCTTTGCCACGGCATCGGCACCCATATTTGTTGTCTCAATCCAGAACTTTGCAAACAAAATACTGAATCCAACAATAAACGCCATAAATACAACGATATGTATTAATTCCTCTAAAGATGTATGGCCCAATAACACACTTTGGGATACCGATGGTTGCAATATGGGGAATAGCCAGTCAGATAACCCATTGGGTGTATAGAGATAAAACGCTAGACCTCCGGTGGGAGTTGTAGAAGATATCCCAAGAGAGGAGATCTGGGCTGCACTGGGGTATGAACCCAGCAGATGGCTGTGACCCAGTATAGGAATCTTACTCAGTACCGGACTATGCCAGAATAATAGAGTCCACATGGATATGTTTGCAAGTAGTGCCGTTGCCAGTATAACTGGTATATTTGATGCGTATAATAGCTGCAGGGGATATCTGCCTCTTGCACCCCTCACACGTTCATGTGCTATGGGCAACTCTATCTTACTGCTCTGGAAATAGGCCACTATAAAGAATATAAGCAATGTTCCAATAAGAGCTATCATAGGATTTGGCTGGGCAAACAGTATCTGTTCCATTCCAGCATTTGTCAGGTATGATCCTGGTGCATTCATGAAAAGGTACAGTGCTTTGGGTATTGCTCCTGCAGGAGGATTTGAAAGAGACAGTGGCGATGTTATCGTGGTTGGTATCCAGTTAAATGTTCCTGTAAATAATTGCTGCGATACTCCTGCCGCTATGAACAGTGAAATTCCAGAACCGATTCCATACTTTGATACAACCTCATCCATGAGGAATACGAGATATGAACCGAAGAATAATTGCAGTATAATTATTGATTGAGCCAGAAATTCTCCGTATCCTGGGACAACATGTGCTATATTTGATACAAGTGTTGAATCCGGAACAAGGAATCCGAAAGCCTGAGGTATGGCCTCAACAAATATCATTATTATGACCAGAAGTTTCTGGAAACCCTGGTAAATGGCCTTGTCACTTGAGTCACTTAAATCCAGGTTGAATATTTTTGCTCCTGCAAACAGCTGCATTACTATACTCGCTGTAACTATTGGGCCTATGCCAAGATCCATCAATGATCCTGATGCACCTGCGAATATTGCCCTGAATGAGGCAAAAACATCCACAGTCTTTGATGTGTTTAGTCCATATATGTAAATATTTGTTAATGCAAAGTATATCAATACAACCACGGCAGTCCACATTAATTTGTATTTGAAAGGGACATGGCCCTTTGCCTTCTTAATTGCAGGAAGTTTGGCCGTAAAATTTTCTAAACCGTATAGCTTGCTCTTCTTCGGACCTTTGTAGCTCAATAACAAATATGCTATAATAAAAAGCGGGGATGATAACAGGCCCAGTATGAATAATTTTAGTCCAGTATAGTGAGAAAAGTAATAAAATACTGTAATAAAAAGCGCGAATATGAATATTACAGGAATGGCAGCTCCCTTATTTCTTTGAATCTCAGTCATTTTCTATCGTGATACCATAATTGGAAAGCTTCTTAATAGTTTTTTCGGTAGCCTTTGGAATCTTTATTTTACATTTAACTTCAAAGTTGCCACTTCCCAGTAATTTTGTATATCCAGCACTTTCCAAATCTATTATGCCCTTTTCAACATATCCATTCGCCTTCAAATCCTCATACCTGTCATTAAGTTGATTGAGTGTTATGGGGTTTTCATATGTCATTGAATGGCTTGTAAATCCATGAACGCCATAATGTTCCTTATCGTGAAGGATTAGCCAAATTTTCCTGTGGCCACCGAGTCCAGCCATACCACTGCCTCCTCTCTTTCCTTTTCCTCTACCGGATTTCATGCCTCTGCCATAATGGCCTCCCCTCAATTTCTTAGTTTTTGTCCTTACCATTTAAATCTACCCCCGGAACAATCATACGCCTTATCAGGTTATTAATCTTGCTTCCCCTGTAACCTGCAGATCCCTTCTGGTGGAAGGGTTTTTGAATCGCCTCATAGCCACCCTTTGGCGGGTTAAGCCTTATTACCGGTTTTACATCCTCCAAATCCTTAATTTTTATCTTATTTTCGGATAATGCCGTTGCAAGTTCGCTAATGGAAGAATAACCTAATGACTTTATGTAATCCTCTGTTAGTTTCTTTCTCCCCTTCAATAAAACCCTATCCTTAAGTAGGAGCTCTAAGGTCTCTGTGTCAATCTCTCCCCATGTCACATAATCTTTGACCCTGCTCAGCATACCGTTTATGCTATCGGATTCCGGAAAAAGAACCATATGGTTTATCCTGTTAAGATTCAGTAATTCAGCTGTTTTTTCAGCGAATGGTTTTATGCCAGTGCTCCCTCTAATCCTTATTATTGCTATCATGTTCTATCCCTCCTACATATATGGGTGTTGTCAGATTGATCTTTGAGTTCATCTTCATGGAAATAGTTTTCTTAAGTGCATCAAATGTCGCCAGAGCATAATTTACGGTTGTTTTTGTATGACCTGATGCAAATCCCCATGCATCTTCTATTCCAGCCATTTTAAGTATGATTTTCACGACATCTCCGACTGCAAGACCAACCCCCTGGGGCGCTGGCTTTAATTTAACTACAACTGAACCAGATTTTCCAATGATCTCAAATGGAAGAGAATGTGGCCTTCCACATCCACATTCCCATGAACCGCATCCTCTTTTGATTTCTATAATATTGGTTTTAGCGTTGTTTATGGCCTTCCTTATTGCGGGCGCAGCCTCTTTAGCTTTGCCTCTGCCTATGCCTATGTATCCGTTTCCGTTGCCCACAACTGCAGTAATGGAATAGTTCATTCTCCTTCCGGAATCGGTCATTCTCTGTGCTCTTTCTATGTTTATTACTTCATCCTGCAAATCAGGAATAAGATAATCAACTATCTGGTACTCCTGCAGAGGAAGTTTTGTATGCAGGGCCTCCCCTATACTGTTAATCTCGTTGTTTGCAACAAGTCTTCCTAATTCTGTTTTGGGAATCCATTCTTCATCCATATTTATTCACCTTTTTTAACGTATTTCGAAATATCTACCTTGTGCTTAAGGTGTTTTCCATTTATTCTTGATTCGTCAGGAAAAACACTCTCATCAGCAGGTATTTCAATCCCTGAATCCACTATCCCTTTTAACGCTGCAGCCAGTCTTCCCCCATGGATGAATTTATATCTTCCTGTATCAAGTATAGCAGATTTTATTCCCTTTTCAGAAGCCTTTTTGCCTGCAAGGTATCCGGCCAGGTACATGGACTGAATATTATTGCCATATACCCCGTATTCTTTTTGCAGAGACTTATCTGTAACTGTGACTCTTACAATATCACCGGACGGATTATAATCAACGAACTCAATGACCATGCCCTTGTTGGTGGGCCTGACAACTGCACGTGTTATATCAGATTTTAGTAATCTGTATCTTTTTTGGTAATCGGTTATGCCTAAACTCCTTCGTTTAAGAACTGGTGTTGTTTTCATTTTTATCCTCCTTTATCAATGATTCTGTTTTAAGATGGGATACCAGTTGAGCTCTAGATGAGAAGGATCCGCTTTTAATGGTTCTGTAATATTTGCGGTATGTGGCTCTATCTATTGCCTCCTTTTCTTTCAGAGTTTTAAGTTCATCTCTCAAAGCCCTGATAGTGCTTATCCATCTCCTCTTCCTCGGGTATCTGGCATATTTTGTTCCCCTGACTGAACCAGGACCTCTTCTTCTTCCTTTGCTCAGCTGATTGATCCTCTTCTTTAATCTCTGATTTGAATGGTTTTTCTTATCTCTTCTCTGTATTATGTTAAGGCCTATCAATTTCCTTATATCTTCTCTTGAGGTTGCATCTAGAACCTTGTCCAGATTATTTGTGTCTATCCAGACTCTGGATACTCCGACCTTAAGTTCGTCCGCTGATATCTCCTTAACGCTGGACATTTTCATTTTACCACCTTATTAAATACATGTATGCCAAGATTATCGGCTTCAGCTTCTATGTCAATTCTCTTCCTATACCCCACAGTTGAAGCTATTCTTGCACCTTCAAAATCCGGGTTTATTTTTGCTAATTCCTTTACGTTATGTACAAGGACTTCCCTGAATCCTGATGGATGAAGTCCCCTTACGGCGCGTGGTGTTCTATATCCTGGGCTGACAACAGGCGGTCTATAGCCCAGATGTGTTCTCAGTTTTGAATGCTTTCCTCTTGGCCTTCTCCAGGAATCATCAAATTTTTTATATCTGAACCACTCCTGCCTGTGGAATTCTACTCTCCTCCGGTTTATTTCATTTTTCTTTTTTAATAATATTTTCTGTTCCTTTGTTAACAGGGGTTTATAGCTCATCTGGGTTCACCCCCTTCAACAGGTATATTCCATCCTGGAAAACTCTGGCATCGAAGTGCTTTATATAAGTTGCACGTTCTATATTTGCAGCTGTATCTCCCATATCTCTCTTGTCAATGCCTTCTATTATAACACGGTCACCCTTGACAGAAACCTTGCAGTTCTTTATCTTTGCTATTCTGGGGTCTTTGCCGCCGAGGAAATTTTCAACATACAATTGATTTCCACGTACTGAAACCCTCATGGGGAAATGGGTAAAGTCAATTTTCATTTCATACTTAAACCCATTTGTCACGCCGTGGAAAACTAAGCTTAATTCAGAATACCATGTTCCAATAATTCCGTTAGTAAATTTATTTTCTTTGCTAACAGCTATTACTATAGAATCTTCCTTCTTGTATACCTTTACGTATTTATCCCTGAAGTTCCTTGAAGTTTCTCCAAGCTTCCCTTTCACATTAATAACAGTGCCATTAATGTCAACGGTTATCCCTTCTGGTATTTTTAGTTCCATTTTATCTTTCCAATTTACCATTCTTTCCACCTCTCAGTAAACATAGGCCAGTAATTTACCACCTATACCGAATTTTCTGGCCTCAAGGTGGCTCATTACACCCTTTGTAGTGGTGAGTATTATTATGCCAAAATCCTGCGCGGGCAGGTATCTTGATTCATATCTTCCCATGCTGGACCTGGTAACAGATAGCCTCGGCTTTATTACACCACAGTTATTTATTGTATCGCTAAGGACAACATTGAACTTGCCACCCCTTTCTTCCTCTATGACCTCGAAGCTCTTTATGTAGTTGTAATCCTGCATTACTTTCAGGACACGTCCTATGATTCTTGATGCAGGGCTTATAGTTATCTCATTTTCTCCAATCCTGGAAGCCATCTTTATGGTATTTATAACATCATTTAACGGATCACTTTTCATCAATATCACCTCAACTGTACTTGCGGAAACCGATCTTCTCAGCCGTTTCCCTGAAACATTGCCTGCACATTCTGATACCGTATCTCCTTACTAGACCTCTTTTTCTTCCACATCTGACGCATCCCTGAGAATGGCCAAAATTCTTTTTTGGTTGTAATTTTACCTGCATTGATATTACCTCACAATTTGAGCGTTGAAATTCTCTTCAAGGAAATTAATTGTTTCCTCCTTCGATATGCCTATGCTTTTAGGTATTCCTTTGCTTTTAATCCTTCTGCGTGGTAGCCTGTATCCACCAGCTCTTTTAAGGACTATAGCTATATCCATTCCGAATATACCTATATCCGGATCGTATTTCATTCCCTTAAAGTCTGTATAATCCGTTATACCGAAATAGGCATTGCCCTGTTTGTCGAATGAATAGACAGGGATTTTATAATCCTTTGCGTAAAAGGCTTCCTTCAGGAATTTATACGCATCGTCCTTTCTGAGCGTAACCTTTACCCCTATGTTTAGGCCTTTCCTTATATTGAAGTCACGGATAGTTTTTCTGGCACTTGTTATTACAGGTTTATGGTGTGTTAAAAGCTCTATAACCTTAGCAGCCTTTGTAAGTCTTTCACCAGCAGCCCCAACACCAATGTTTATTACTACCTTGTCTATAGTAATTTTTCTCATGGGGTTCTCGGTTTTACTCATCATTTATACTCACCCCTGATTCTGGAGTTTTAAAGGTATATTTTGGTGTCCCAACAACAAATATGTAATCCTTAATTGTGGAAAAGCCCTCATTCAGATGAACCATATTATTTACTGAAGATTTCTTTACCTCAATAGATTTTATAGTGGCCAGCTCCCCCACATGGGATCCGCCTGTAATTAATACCTTATCCCCATCAGCTATCTTCAGGACATTTACTATTTCAAGATCTGGTATTTTCATTAACAGTACATCCGACGTGTTTACATCTTTTCTATCGGTAACTATAGTTTTTCCATCGTGAAAACCTAGCTGTATTTTGCCTGTTCCCACAACGGTCTTTTTAACTACCTTAAACAGCTTAAATCCTTTGTTTTCCGGTGAATTTATACGGGCAACAAGTTTTCCTTTCCTGTCATAGACAACAATATATTCATCTTCCAGCGTATCAATAGACAATACGTCCATGAATCCTACAGGAAATCTTCTGTCCTTTACTATCCTGCCATCCACCTTCACCATATTATTGTTCAGTATCCTGGTTATTTCCCTTTCCTTATCTCCCAGTTTAAGATAATCTCTCAATAAGATAAGCATAGGGATGGAGTCCTGCTTTCTGTGTGTGGCTGGAGTCGGAGTAACTGACCAGAAATTTGTCTTTCTGGGAATTTTCAGTTTTCTCGAAGCCATCATTATTTTAGTTTTCATTATCATCATCCTCTTCTTCATTTATATCTTCAGGGTCTGCATCGACTTCCTCAGATTCTTCTTCGTTCTGCGGCAGGTCAATGGTTTCTCCACTGTTTTCTTCCTCACCAATCTCCTCTGTTTCCACCGGTGTTGCTTCCGACTCCGCCGGTTTCTCCGGTTCTGGTACGGGAAGATTTTTCCTGGCCGTTATTTCTTTAATTTTGTTATACCTTCCCTCTATTGAGAGGTCCAGTTTTGTAATTACCAGATTGCTATGGTCTATATAGTACGCAACCTGTTTTCCATCGGATTTTGCGATTGTAATTCCTTCTATAGATATTTTCTTGGTCTTATGGCTAACGCCTATTACCTTTCCACCTTCACCTTTTCTGGACCCTGATACGATTTTTACTATATCTCCTCCCACTACAGGAAAGCGGCGTGCTCCGTATTTTTTTCTCAGTTCACTATTAAGAGACACATTTATTTTTGTATTTAACATAATCTTATCACCTCACACAATAGTTGATGCTATTGCAGCAATTCTTGGCCATCTTTCTGCGGCTTCCCTGGCAACGGGACCCTTAATTTCAGATCCTCTTACCTCTCCTTCAGGTGTCACAAGCACTGCAGCATTGTCTTCAAACTCTATAATATTGCCATCGGCCCTTCTGTATGGCCTTCTCTGCCTGACAACAACAGCATATACGACCTTTGCACGCATCTCCGGTGTCCCCTTCCTTACACTGGCTATAAATAGATCGCCAACACCTGCGGCCGGTATTCTTCTGGCTACGGTATGCAAATCTTTTACACCAATAAGGCTAATTACTTTTGCTCCAGTATTATCCGCGCATGGAATGACGGCCCCCAGGGGCAAGCCCCTTGATTCGTTTCCTGAAATACCTTTCATTTAGTTCACCTTCTCAATTACGACAAAGTCGATGGTTTTTGCCAGTTTTCTGCATTCAGCAGCTCTGACACTGTCGCCAACTTTCACATCTATGCAGTCAGGCAGGTGAGCATGATATTTTGTATATTTGGTGATATATCTCTCATATTTTTTAATATATATCTTGGCTTCCCTCCTTATTACAACACTGCGTTTCATCTTGACTGAAACAACCTTCCCTGTAAGTATCTGGCCATGAACAGGAAGTTCACCATGAAACGGGCAATTTATGTCATTGCATTCTTTTTCAGGTGGTTTCACTTCTATTCCTATGTTATTCATCTCGATTCAATCCCCCTCAATTTTTTATATATTTTTCTTTTCTCCTTTGTTCTATCTTCAGGCTTTGTTAATATGGCATCCCCATGGATATTGTAATAGATACCTTCGAAGTTTACTCCAAATAAGGTACCCTCTTTTGGGATGCTACATCTTTTAACCCCGGTGTCTATGACCATCATATTCCTTGTCTCATCTATTAATTTGCCCTTAATACCAATATTTTTAATGTTATGTGAATTTTTTACCATTACGTTTCTACCAATTAATTCTATTAAATAGATTTCATTTGCATTCATGCCATCTGCACCTTGAATCCCATGCTTTCCAGTTCTTTCTTCATGACATCTCTATGATCGCCCTGCAATTCTATGCTTTTACCATCTTTAACTGTTCCACCTGAAGCAGCTTTCTTCTTTAGTGCCTTGGCTATTTCATTTATGTTTTCTGTTTTGGGATCAATGCCATCTATAACTGTTACCAATTTTCCATATCTTCTTTTATCTACACTGATTTTTACAAGTTCGCTGTCACGGTTGAACCCTTCCCATGGTTGAAGTTCTTTTGGCATTCCTGTGAAATCTTTATCTTTCATTCTATTTTTTCCTCCATAATTGTTAGTATCCTGGCTATCTGCTTTTTTATCGAGTGCATAGTACCAGGGCTTGCCGGAGCACCACCCATGGCTATGGCAGATCTCTCTTTTAACAGCGATTCCTTTAAGGATTTAAGTTTCTCATTTAGCTCCTCATCGGACATCTGCCTCAATTCCTTAGCTTTTAGTTCCATTTTCCTCTACCTCTTTACTTTCTTCTTTCGCGGGCTTTTTATCAGGGACAGGTATTTTCACTTCCGTTTTAATTGATATTTCATCAGGGAGGCGGTAATCCTGCCTTAGCAGCCTTACGTATATTCCTATGGCACCGGTTTTGAGCATTGCAACTGAATATCCAGTTATGACTCCTGCCCTTGCAGGCTCGCCAGAATATTTAATTTCCCCGAACATAAATTTCTGGGTCCTTGCCCTTTCTCCGGATATTTTTCCTCCTATTCTGATCAATACTCCCCTTGCATGCTGGTCAATTATTCTCCTCAATGTAGTATTTCCGGCTTTC
This sequence comes from Ferroplasma sp. Type II, assembly GCF_000496155.1. Lineage (NCBI taxonomy): Archaea > Methanobacteriati > Thermoplasmatota > Thermoplasmata > Thermoplasmatales > Ferroplasmaceae > Ferroplasma > Ferroplasma sp. Type II. The sequence continues at coordinate 288 of NZ_KI542686.1, read as the reverse complement.
CTATAATTCCATCCCTTTTCCAGTGACAGTGCTATTTTCTTGGAAATGACCTGAGGGTTAAGATCTGGATTATCCACTTCCTTTACCTCTATCTGGGGTGATTCCAGGCCATATTTGGTCTCAAGAGTCGATGTCATGGCTTTTATCTTGGATCCGTGCCTTCCTATAACAAGACCGGGTCTGTTGACAAACAGCGTTATATTGGTTCCAAATGGAGTTCTCTTCATTTCCATTCCACCAAATCCAGCACTATCATTCTCTGCCTGCAGGTACTCCATAACCAGCAGT
>NZ_KI542685.1:67292-68858 GCF_000496155.1 Ferroplasma sp. Type II | reverse complement strand
GCAATGCTGATACATTATAGGACTTTGTCGGTATTTTGTAACCTGCAGACATAAGAGCACCTATTGTTCCATTTGGAAGTGTGACACCAGTCACTGCTGACATTGTTCCATTGAATAATATTCCGGAGTAATCAGCTGCATATGGACCCTGACCCATTAATATTCCTCTTGCAAATGAAAACCATACTGATGAGGCATTTAAATGCTGGCCATTGCTGAAATTAGCATAGCTCCTTATATCAAACGTATAATGGGTATCATTGACATTGTAAACATTGCTTGCTAATACTGGTACTACGTTTGTTGAACTACCGTTAAATTCTACCAGAGTCTGAAATACTGCAGAGAATAGGGGACCATTGGTCGTAAAAAACCCTGTTGCAGGATCAAGTTGTTCTGGAGCGGCTGTCTGAGACGTATCTGTGAATGCATGTGTCGGGTGGTACAATACCAAAAATGCTGTACTCACCAGGATAATAGCAACCACAACTACTATTATAATCTTCAATCCTTTTTTCATTAAATTATCTAATACATTATCATATTTAAGATTTCTGATAAGCTATTTTAACATGAATTTCCATGAAATTTAGATATAAATAGTTGGTTAATAGTTGATATAATCACTATATTATTTGAACTAACATCATATTTAATCATATCATATCCAATCGCTAGTGTTCTCTGCCTATAACACAGGATCCCTGAAATTTATAGTTCTGGATAGTAGTATATAACATATCTTCTTTTAAGGAAATTTATCATTCATTTGATTAATACAATTTTGCAAGTTATTCTTCTGTTTTGCAATGGATAACTTTCCATAAATAACTATTTTCCTTGTTCCCTGAGAATCTTATAAATATACTACTCATTATAATTTTACATTTTATTGAGCAATATTTTACTCCGAAAAGTTTTCCGAGATATCTTCAATAAATTTAAATCCTCTGTATCTTTCATCATTATTAATATATGGTATCAAAATCCGATTAGATTTTGATTGATTCAACCCATGCATTCAGATCCTTACTGGATAAGTTATTGTTAATCTCCAGTATCTTCACCCGGGCTATTAGAGCAGGCTTTCTTTCTTTATCCTTCCCTATTATAGGCTCACATGGATTGGGCCTTATGAGTTTTCCTGCACTGTCAAGTTCATCCTCCGTTATGGATGTGAATTCTTTAAGAAAATCAATCTTTGAAAGAATATTCTCTATGTAATGCTTATTCTCCACATTGGAAAGAACTGCAGTAAGTGCACCATACTTTCCCATCTCCCTTGCTGTCTGTGATCTTCCAGTCCGCCTGCGTATATGCATCCTTGACCACCTGTGCCCAATCTCCTCTATTCCATTGTGCCTCACAACATTAATTGTTTTGCCGTTCTTTCCTGTTACAGGCGATAGTAGTTCTTTTCTGTGGTCCTCTATCCGTTTGCTGAATATTCCAGATATCCTTTTCAGTTCACCACCTGTAAATTCACCCTCTTTTATTATATCAGAGAGTGCATCATCCAGATCCTTCCCCATTGCATTGATGTCCATTGATTCATTTTTGAATCCA
>NZ_KI542685.1:45775-67037 GCF_000496155.1 Ferroplasma sp. Type II | reverse complement strand
ATACGATGCACATAACATTGAGGCTTTGCTCCGCATTGGTAATAAATACCATGATTATGCAATGCAAATAGAGAATAGCCTTGTTGTACGAGCCGATCTGATCCTTTCTGTGTCAGAAAACGACCTTAAGTATTTTAAGGAAAAATTAAACTCAAAAAATGCTGTCCTTGCAACTCACATATTAGGCGATAAAGCATACCAGTGGAAAGACGAAAAATCCAATCATATTATATTTATTGGTTCAATTTACAAACCAAATATAGAAGCTGTAGAATTTATTATATCAATTGCTAAAACATTGCCGGATTTTCAGTTTGATATAGTAGGAAACGTAAATACCCATGGATTTTCGCATGCACCTAATAATGTGATATTTCACGGACTGGTAGATGAAAACAAAAAAAATCAATTATTTGAGAATAGTTTTCTTGCAATTAACCCCATATTCAGCGGTGGAGGCAGAAATGTCAAAATGGTGGATTATATTATGCACGGACTTCCCATACTATCCACAGAGATCGGTATTCGCGGCCTGACAAATTATGACACCATAAACGCAATAATGGTTGAAAAAACAGAAAATTTCAGGGATGCCATACTTAAACTTGCAGACAGTAGGGAATTATTGAAATCCATGGCTGAAAATGTTTGTAAATTAAGAGATGAACTATTAAAGGCTGAAGGAGGAAATAATGTATATAACATAATAAAAACCGAATATGAAAAATGGAAATTAAAAACTGTGAAATAACTCCCTCCAATTCCTTGATGGTATTTCCCGAATGGTTATGAACTCCATTAAATTTATTTATAATACTCGAATGAGGCAATAATGATTATCCACAATACTCTGGGACAGAAAGATGCGGACTTTCTCCCATTGAATCTAGGAAGGATTAACATGTTCGTATGTGGTCCTACTGTATACGATGAATCACACATCGGGCATGCAAGGACGAATATATTCTTTGACGTAATAGCAAAATATCTACGTGCCAGGGGCTATAGCGTATTTTATCTTCAGAATATTACAGACATAGATGACAAAATAATTAATAAGGCAGCAGATGAAGGAAAAACCTATAAAGAAATAGCTGACCATTATTTTGAGGAATATACAAAAATCATGCAGATGTTAAGAATAGACAGCATTAACTATTATGCCAGGGCCAGCCTCTATATAAAGGAAATTATAGGGCAGATTCAGAGAATTATGGATCATGGATACGCCTATGAGACCCGGGATGGTGTATATTTCAATGTAAAAAAATTCTCAGAATACGGTGAATTGTCCAATCAGAATCTGGATCAGATAATGGAAAATGCCAGGGGTGTTATCAAAGAGGAGAAGAACGCTCCAGAGGACTTTGTTTTATGGAAGAAAATGAAACCCGGGGAACCGTTCTGGGATTCTCCCTGGGGAAAAGGACGTCCCGGCTGGCATATAGAGGATACAGCTATAACAGAGGCATATTTCGGATCGGAATATGATATACATGGGGGTGGGAATGACCTTATTTTTCCACACCACGAGGCAGAAATAGCCCAGATGCGTTCTATAAGTGGAAAGAAATACCTTGCCAGATACTGGCTCCATACAGGCATGGTGAATATAAATAAGGAAAAAATGTCCAAATCACTTAAAAATTTTATACAGACCAGAGATATTCTAGAACTTTACAGACCAGAGGATCTCAGGTATGCCATGGTAAACTCCAATTACAATACTGTTATAGATTTTTCCGAACAGCTCATGAAAGATTCACAGGGATGCAGTGGAAAGAATAAACATATTTTCCAATAAGATGCTGGAGATTAAATCTTCCCAGGGTAATTACACTGTAAGTAGCGAAGCAATAATCAAACATTTCAATAATGTAATGGACAGAAATTTTGACACAAGGGGTCTTATAAGGGAATTTACAGCCTTCGTTTCAGAGATATATAAAAACATTGGAGACATTTCATCTGAAACCGCATCCGAAATAGTTGGAATTGTAAACTATGTAGACTCATTCCTTAATATAATATATCCTAAAAAGAGCCTGAACACGGATATTATGGATCTGGTAATAGAAATAAGAAACCGTGCAAGGTCTGAGAAGAATTATGCCCTTTCTGACTATATTAGGAAAAAACTTGAGGAACAAAACATCTATATAGAGGATAACGGTGAAAAGACAATCTGGTGGATAAAAAATTAATACATATTAAGCATAACATCCCATGGCCGTGGAAAATAAAAGCTGCATCCTTGTGGTTGACATGATAAACGATTTTGTCACAGGTAAATTTGGAAACCAGAATGCAATAGATGCAGTAAAAATGGCGGAAAACACACTAAAAAAACTAAAAGGGCATTTGCCTATAATATTTGCAAGGGATGCGCACATGGTGAACGACCCTGAATTCCGTGTCTGGGGTGAACACGCAGTTGAGGGAACTGAAGGTTCAGAAATAGTAAAATCATTATCTGAATTTCCTGACTTTATATTAAAGAAAAGGCACTACGATGCATTTTTTGGAACCGATCTTGACTCACTTCTCCGGGCACTTGAGATCAAAAATATTTATATTTTCGGGATAAGCACTGACATATGTGTTGAACATACCTGTGCCGGGGCATTTTACAGATATTATAATGTAAAAGTTGTCTCCGACCTCTGTGCATGCATTGATCAGTCCCGGCAGATATCTTCCCTAAATAACATTAAAATAAATTATGGTTATATGCCTGTAAAATCAGAAGAACTATTGAAAGAGGCATTATAAATCAGCTACCCCTCCCTGAGGAATTTGTCCTGTGAGGAACAGCGCAGGAATTGATTAGGGGGCTTTGAAAAACATGAAAAAAAAGCAGAATTTAGATCGGCGGGATACATACACACCTGGGAAATCAATCCTTATAAAAGGAGGAGAAAAGAAGATGAATATAAGCACAAAGAAGGTCAAAATAGTAGGATATGGCAGGGAATTGATGTTTATTAGACAATTCCTTCCCACGCTTTTGCGTAAGGTTTTCTTGGAGGGTTTAAAATGAACAAATTCATCATGGCAAATGATTCAGACATAATGAGTGGTATAGTAACTGACGTGTATTTTGAAAAAACTATCAAATATCTTAAGCAGCTGTCAAAAAATCCATATGTGACCATGGAGGTGACTACACAGTCATCTGCATACGATTACATTAATTTTACAGGGCTCAATGATGTTATAACCTTGCTTGAATCTCATAATGTGAATGTTCAGGCAATTCCAGAGGGTACGGTAATCAGGCCCAGGGACAGATATGGTGTTCCTGTTCCCTTTTTAAGGATATCCGGAAAATATCTTGATTTTGCCGAACTGGAAACTCCACTGCTGGGATTTCTCTGCCAGGCATCGGGGATATCATCATATTCATCGCTCATAAAGAAAACTCTTGGGGATATTCCGTTCATATCATTTGGAATAAGAAGGATGCATCCAGCAATATCAGCCATGATAGACAGGTCTTCATACATCGGCGGAGCTGCTGGGGTGTCTGGAATATTCAGTTCAAGGACCCTTGGCATAGAACCCTCAGGAACAATGCCACATGCACTTTCACTTATACTTGGTGACCATGAAGCCTGGAAAGCCCAGTACGAGAATTCTAACTTCAGGGTATTTCTTATAGATACCTATATGGATGAGAAATTTGCGGCACTCAAGGCTGCGGAGGAATTCCCTGATATCGATTTCATAAGGCTTGATACCCCATCATCCCGGCGCGGCAATTTTCCCAATTTAATCAGAGAAATAAGATGGGAGCTGGATATAAGAGGACATAAAAACATAAAGATCATGGTGTCTGGAGGAATTAAACTGGAGGATATACCTGAATTGATCGATGCCGGAGTAAAATCATTCGGTATTGGGACATCAATATCATCGGCCAAGCCCGTGGATTTTGGAATGGATATAGTAAATATAGATGGAAATGATATAACAAAGCGTGGCAAATTCTCTGGGATCAAAAATGTTTACCGCTGCAGAGAATGCAACGAGGTAATCGTTTCATATTCAAATGAAGTGCCTGTATGTTCCTGTGGTGGCAGAATGGATAATTTATTGATACTATACCTGGACGATGGAAAAACAAAAAAAGTTGAGGATATAAAAACTATACGCAAGAGATCACTGGAAGAAATAGATAAAATAATGGAGTTATAATGTAAAATCTCCAATATTGTCAAGATTTTTTCTGTATTTTGTGAACATTACTGCCACGGTTAAAACTATCACTATTACCCATACAAGGGCGCCATAAACACCGTAGATATAGGGTGCACTCAGGTCAAAATATACGGCGGCAATTATTGCACCAATGAGCGTTATGCTTGATATTCCCGGTATGATGATGTGCCTGAATATATGTGTTTTCATGCCATTCTTTTTAAGATATAAATGCAGTGATGTATTGGTAAGTATATGAACTATGTAAGAGATTGGCGACTCAAGAACCAGTAGGAATACGGAGGAATAAAGCAAAGCGTCTATTATTTTTCCCGGATATAGCAATTCAAAGGAAATGCCGGTTGCAAGAACTATTGCCAGTGATACTATTGTAATAAACAGTATGGCATATACAGGGACTCCTCTTGTATTTGTCCTTGACAGTTTTTCTGGAATAACTCCCTCTCTTGAAAGTGAAAATATTACCCTTGATGCATTTGTTCCAAGTGATACTGTTGCCGTAAAAAATGAGTTTATGACTATTATAAGAAGTACTGCAAATGGAATCAAACCCATACCGTAGAACTCACTCTTGTATATGGAAAGCACAGGATAAGCGCCAATTCCCGCACCGGTACCGAATGTTGAAATATTTCCATATCCCCATGATATAACCTCGGCATATGCTGCAAGCACGATAGTTATTCCCAGTACAGCAATGCTTACTATTATAGATCTTGGTACCGTTTTTTTGGGATTCTTTGTTTCCTCTGCTATGGGTATAGATCCGCCAACTCCAACAAAAGCCCCAATAGCATAAACCATCATAGCCGCCAGTATGATAAAGTTTCCACCCACCGGAATAGCGGTAAATGGTTTAATGGAAATTGCAGCATGGTTCACTCCAATAATGTATAAGGAGGTTAAGATAAAAAAAATCACTTCAATTACTATGGCATATGAAACATATTTCAGGGAGGGTTTGATCCCCTTATATATAAGAAAACTCACAAACAGAATAAAAGCAATTGTTACTGGTATCCAAAGAAAATTTACATATGGAATTGCTATCCCCAGGCTTGGCAGGATTGCATAGGCAAACCCAATAAAGCCAAGAATCCCAAAGCCGGTAAAGCTCAGGATCTGGTAGCTTATATATGACAATGCAGTTGTGAGCCCAAATCCTTTTCCAAGACCATTTGCCACAAATGTATAATAGCCACCGGAACTGGAAAGATATTTAGAAAACTCAAATGATGAATAACTCATCATGGAATACACAACCAGGGCAAGCAACAAAATCAGGGGAATAGAAAAAGCACCATCGGGATATTTTGAAAATGTAAACGTCAGCAGTGCTGCGGTTCCTGCCACATAAAGGACGATCGTCCCTCCAGGGGCATTCAGACCCACTGCCTGTGATACGGCATGCCTCAATGACAATTGGTTATATCCAAGGTGTTTATATTCCCTTTTGGGACGAAAAACTTCTTCCTTTATCACGTAAAAGTTAATAGCTGAATTATATTTTAATTTTTGTACTGAAAACGTATTTTAATTGACTACGAATATCGTATAATATAGAAAATATATAGTTTTACGGATCATAGTAAAATTTCTATCCTTATGGTAATGATCCATTCCCTTAATATTGGACATTGAAAAAAGTTAAAACCATTAATTATATACGAACTCATGCAAATCCTTAACATGGATGATGTGGGAACCAGTCCCATGAGAAAGTATGCCCTTGAAAAAATAGTACAGGTAATGAATAAACTTAACCCTGCCAGGGTGATGGAGGGTAACTTTGATATTGACCTGAATAGCTATGCCCGGGTATACATAATAGGATTTGGAAAAGCCTCATTCAATATGTACGCTGGAATAAGGGATAAGGTAATGGAAAAGCTTTCATACGCAGGCATTATAATTCCTGACGATGAGAGGCACGATGAAATTTTTCCCGAACTGGAAATTTTAAGGGGAACACATCCATATGTGAGTAACCTTTCAGTGGAGTCGTCCATCAAATTACTGTCACATATAAAGGAATTAACAGAAAATGACCTTGTAATAGTACTCATATCAGGTGGAGGTTCATCACTTTTCGAGATACCCGAAAATGGAATTGATATGGATGATATAAGAAGAATATCCAGTGAGGTCATGGATAATGACGGGGATATTTATGTGTTAAACCATATACGTTCAACACTTTCATCAGTTAAAAACGGGAAGCTTGCCAGATTTCTTTATCCTGCCAGTGTCAGGGCATTTATTATCTCTGATGTTGTATATGATAATTTAAATATTATTGCCTCTGGCCCTCTTGTTAAACCAGTAGCACAGGTGAATATCAGAGAAATGGCAGATAAATATATTAATGACAACAGACTGAAAAATATCCTTGCCGAAAAGGCCGTGTCAGGAAATTTAGAGGATAAATATTTTTTGAGGGTAAAAAATACCATAATACTTAAAAACCTTGACTTTGTGGATTCTCTGTATTCTAACCTGGAGGGTGAGAAAATCAACCTTGGGAGTAATGTTAATGGAGATGTAAAGCTGGTCTCACAGGATATAACAGATATACTGAAAAGGCTGTACAATATCAAGGGCCAGGGATTCTGGTTTGTCTGTGGTGGTGAAACAACGGTCAACGTCACAGGAAAGGGAAAAGGCGGAAGAAATCAAGAGCTGGTTTCAAGGATGATGGAATATATGGACGAAAATGAAAACTTTCTCTTCATTTCTATGGGCACCGATGGCATTGATGGGAAAAGCATTGCTGCCGGTGGAATAGTTGATAATTCAACAAGAATAGATAACCTTGCCAGTTACCTTGAAAACAACGATAGCTATACTGCACTGTCAGAATCACATGGGGCCATTATAACTGGAAGGACTGGAAACAATGTGTCGGACATAATATTTGGCTTTTATGGCAGAACAAATAACAATTTTTAAATACAGCGGGTAATTATGGAGTGATTGGCATGGAAGAGCTGCTTTGTAATATAGAATTTGAAAAGGATGAAAACGGCTACAGCGCTAAGCTCAGAACTGATATGGGCGGCTTGCGTGAATACAACGGCATGACACTGGAAGAAGTTATGAATGAGGTGATACTTGAGCTTCAGGAGGAATTCTCACCATAGAACTCATTATTAAGAATTGTACTAACTTGAAATTATATAACCGGTATTGTTGAATTCAATTTTTGCTGAATCTCTGTATTTTGAATCGCCTGTTACGCTTTTAACGGTCAGGTATTTTCCACTCTTTTTCACTGAAAAGGAAAGTTTCACGGAATCATCCATAAAGAACAGGTAGCTATTCGTGGAATGGAACTTGGATTTAATATAATCAGAAAAAATAAGCATAATGATATCTTTCGGGGGAATTATTCTTGAGATCCTGTGTTTAACCTCATGCTCCAAAACATCGGTGCCCATATATATTATTCGATTTTCAACAGGCATCAAGGCCTCTTTTATAATTTTTTCTTTCATCAGTTTTCCAACAGAGAGATTGTATTCCACATCGCTGTAGATACCTGCAATATTTCTGTATATTGATATGTCAAAGAAACCCATTCTCCTGATAAGCTCCCTGAGGAGGATTTCAATTGCCTCTAATTTGGTATACTCATCATTTATAGGAATATACTTCCTCGATTTGTCCTTAGCTATTGCATTCATCCTGTAAAGTGATTTTACCGTTTCCTTGACAAGGAAAGAATTCATTTTAATCGATTTGATAAGTTCATTCTCAGACATGCTTCTGGATATGAGGTATTTGTAAACAGTTTCCTCTGCTTCAGTCAGTTCCCTTTTCTTTATGGCCTTATACAATGCTATCACATTTTTGGTTCCGTATGCTGGCACATTATATGGCCCCTCAAAGTTATAAATAAGCATGGAACTGTAGTAATTATTCAGTTCAACACTCCTGATTCCAGTATAATAAGCCTCCATATCTGTTCTGACGCCTAAAAATACCTTGCTCAATTCATTATAATTCATGGTTCCATTTCTGGAACTGTACCTGTTCACCGACAGGGAGAGAAGATCGGCAATGGTCATGTTAACCACGTCAAAATTTCCTTTGTAAATAACGTTTTCTGCAGCCATATAACCGTGTTTTATTCCCGCTTCCATGAGTTCCCTGTTCTGGGTCCTGATTATGATAGAGTCTATACCAAGTCTATATGTATCGTGCTGAAGTGTGTTAAGAAAGTCAGATACCTTTCCACTTTCAAAATCTATATTGTCAATCCACATTCCCGGTTCCTTTTCTTCCATGTAAAACATAGATTCCTCATTTCCATGGTAGATGAACCTTGCATTATAATTATCATTTCTGATATATTTACCAAGATATATGCTTACCGGGTCGTTCTTCATAACTATTATTGATGTATTCTCAGGCGCATCTGGTATATCACCGTAATAAATCTCATTTTTAAAATAAAGAGGTGAAAGTCTTGTATAATCCAGTTTTGCGGGATTGAACCAGAAGAACCTTGCAATCTCTCTTGCCGTTATAGGACCGTATTTTTCAATTATTAAATTTGTGTCAACATCATTTTCCGGTTTGTATATCTCCATTTTCCCACTGTGTCCTGAGACAACTTTAATTTTGTACTGCAGATTCCTGATTATTGCTTTTACTATTCTTGTGTCCATTCCTGTGATTTCTGATAGCTTTTCCTCTGTGTCTATGCCCTTTTCAATGTAATCAAGTATTTTCTCCTCCTCATCGCTGTTTTTCTCTTCTCTAATATAGTAAAGAACATCCATGAGCCATTTTGCAATATACACATATTTGTTTTTTATGGCTCTCGTGTAAAAAACGGAACCTGACTTCACAGCCTTTTCAAGATCCTCAACCCTGAATTTTTTTACTCTTGCCCTTATATCGAATACCTCAAATGCAAAGCCGTATTTGTTAAAGTAATCTTCAATGGAATCCACCTGCTGTGAAAAATTTGATATTCTGCGGCCTGACAGGTCATATTCTGTATTGTTTATTATGGCGTCAAAATCAGATTTCATCATGTACTGCTTCATGAATATAGGAGTGATATAATCGAATATTATCTTCCCGCTTCTTGTCATTTCATTAAGTGCGGACTCAAGGTCCTCATTATTCACAGGAAGCCTGATAAGCAACTCATCAAATGAAAGTGGGCCAAAGGATGAAAGTACAAGGGATATGGCATGTTTCATTGCATCTTCTGGTTTTTCCGGCTTTTCTTCATTTCTTATGTAATACTGTAATCCCTTCCTAACTGTTTTTCTTATGTGATATCCTGATTCCAGTTTTATCAGGCTATCCTTCAAATCCTGTTCACCTATTCCTGATTTTTTAAGTTCATTGAAAGTTGAGTTGTTTATTAAATCGTAAACTTCATTATCCCTCCTGTTAAGTTCAATATCCTTTCTGAACAGGTTGTATACTATTCCATAGTATTCATTAAATACCCACTGGTCAGATCTTATGAAACAGTATCTGATTTTTTCTGATTCCACAAGTTCCTCAGTCATGTCCTCTATATCCATTTCCGTGTAATCCAGTGGAGAATTGAATTTTTTCTTGAATGGATCAATATAAAGAAAATGCTCTGCAAATTCCATGTAACTTTCAATGCTGTTAATTGCCGGAATCTTATTTTTAAAATAATTCTCCACAAGCTTTGAATCCTTTATGAGGAAATCAATCCCCTCGGTTCCATATATCTTGTCCAGCAGTTTGCTTCTAAGTTCTTTTAATAATCTGGATCTGTCCTCCATGAGCACTATGTCAGAAACCCCTGAGAGAATTAGGTTATATGAAAATGGGCTTGTTTCCGTGGAATAATCCCTGATAATGTAATGCTTTTTTGATATTACATCGTTTACATACCATGCAGCACGTTCAACATCCATAACATCATATTTTACCTCATTGAATGCTTCCTTTATAACTGGAAAATTATGCATTTCTTCCAGAATTCTAAGAAGCCTGTCACTGCGGAGTTGCTGCCTGGCCACGGATATGTCTGTCTGTTTGTACTTTCTCAAAACCATGAGAGATCTGGTTGCACAGTACCTGAAACGCTGCTTAAAGAGTTCTGTGTTTACTATGGAACGATCCACGAGGTCCCTGAAATTTGAAGGTGTCAGAAGCCCCACAATATCCTTTATTGGCACTCTTCTGTTCAGTGTTATTGTGAATCCATTGTCATTGACGCTTATTCTTGTGTTTACACCGTATTTGTTGGACACGGCAAGCCCGTATGCCCTGGACATTGCATCGTTTACACGCCTTCCCAGGGGTATATGGAATATGATGCTGTAAAGGTCGTTGTCTATGTACCCTTCAATATAAAGATAGTCTTCCGTAGGTATGGAAAAATTACCCTGCGTTTTAACATAGGATATAAGGCTTTTAGCCCCGAAGGAATCCACTCTGTAGTTTTCCATAAGCCATTTTTCTGTTTCCTCTCCATTTTTAATTCTTTCGTACAGGGTTTTGCGGAATTCACCCACTAAAATGCCCAGGTCATAGCTCCTTGGCAAAAGCTCGCCAGTCCATGACGGGACAGTGGGCTTCATTCCTGTGGCAGTTTTTACAGTAATATTGTTTTTTGATACTCTTAAAAACATATAGGTTTTGGCCCCCAGGACAAAAATATCACCATTTTTGAGCCTTTCAACAAATTTGTCGCTGAGTTGCCCAATCATTCTGCCTTTTTCGTTTACCACATTGTAATTAGCCTCTTCCGGTATGGTTCCAACATTCATGAAATAGATCATCCGTGTACTTGCCTTTTTCCCGAATTTCTTTTCCTCTTCATCGTACCATATTTTGGAAAATAATGTGTTCCCCTCTATTCTTCCCGAAAGGTAGTTTATAGTTGCAATATAATCATCATATTCTAGAGTATGAAATGAAAATGAGTTGGTTATAATGTTATATGCCTCATCCACTCCCCAGGTTTTTTCAAGGGACATACTTATTATCCCCTGAGAGAGGACGTCCAGTGGATTCTCAGGAACGGTGACTTTGTCTATTTCATGGTCATATGCAGCCTTTGTCATGACAGCGCATTCCATGAGGTCATCAAGATCAAAAACTATAAACCTGCCCAGTGATAAATCTCTAACCCCATGACCAGACCTGCCTATTCTCTGCAGTGCCCTGGATACTGATTTTGGGCTTCCAATCTGTATAACCATATCAATATATCCAATGTCTATTCCCAGTTCAAGCGATGTGGATGTTATCACACATTTTAACTCCCCGTCCTTGAGGCGGTTCTCCACTTCTATTCTCGTCTGTTTTCCCAGTGAGGAATGGTGTGCCTCTATATTTTCTATTCCTCTGGCTTTGAGCCTCATTGCAACATGTTCCGTTGAGCTTCTGGTATTTGTGAATATAAGTGTTGTCTTATGGTTGTTTACAAGGTCAACAAGTATATCATACATCTTCTCATTGGCGACCTCATAGCTTACCAGTGTAAGGTCCTTCACAGGCGTGATTATGCTAAGGTCGAGATATTTGTTGGTGTTTACTTCAATTATTTCAAAATCCCTTTTTCTCTCTCCATTATAGCCACACAGATATGTTCCTATAAGATCCAGAGGTGCCTGTGTGGCTGAAAGGCCAATACGGACAAATCCGGGAGACAGGTTTTCTAGCCTTTCAAGGTTAAATGAGAGCAATGAGCCTCGCTTTGTGGAAGAAACCTCATGTATCTCATCCAGTATCACATACTCCACTCCAGTAAATTTTTCCTTGAATTTTGTTGCAGTTATTGCCAGTGAAAAGGACTCAGGAGTAGTTATTATAATATGTGGGGGTTTCTTGAGCATTTTGTTTCTGTCGTTCTGGGCCGTGTCCCCAGATCTAACTGCAACTTTGATCTTTGGAATGTCTAGACCCTTTTCTCTGGCCAGGTCATATATCTCGGAAAGTGGCTCATTGAGGTTTTTGTTTATGTCATTTGCCAGAGCCTTTAATGGTGATATATACACGCAGTATATCTTCTCCTCAAGTTCATTGTTCCTCGCTTTTTTAAACAGCTCATTTATTATGGAAAGAAAACCAGTAAGTGTTTTTCCTGTTCCGGTAGGGGATGATACCAGCACATTTTTCTTATCATGTATAAGGGGTATTGCCTTTCTCTGTGGTTCGCTCAAATCACTATATTTGTTATTGAACCATTGTGCAACAATGTCATCGAGAAAAGGCAATGTCTCTTCTACTTTAAATTGTTTATTGTATATCATCGGCGATAATCTGTAAGATAATTCATATTTCTATATAATTTTTACCTAAAACTCAGGTTATAGTTACCGTGATCGACCTCCAGAATGGATTATGTGTGCATTGAAAATAGCCTGAAGCACTATAGTATCATTTAATGGTAGCCTGAATACTCACTTCCTGCCCTTACCTGCACGGTGGCTCATGCTGAACAGGAGGAAAATCACTGATGTTGCAGCGCACATCAGGGAAAAGGTACCCCAAAGTTCAACAGGGCTGAATATCAATGCTGCCAGGATAATTGTTCCAACAAGTGGTCTGAATGGGTAGATCAGACTTCCAACGGCTGACGCGAATCCCAGATAGCCCCCTCTCCGATTCTGTGGTGCCAGCCTTGTGATAAAAGCCATGGTAGCAGGAACCTGAAGATTTTCTCCAAGAGTTAGAACAATTATGGCCATAGCTACTACAGGGAAAAAGGGTGTTAATCCGATTATTAAATATCCTACAGCATAGAGTGCGAGGCCGGATGAGATCCTGACAGAGTCTTTCCACTTTCCTGTGACCACGTTGATGGAATTCTGAAAAAGGATCACCACAACAGTATTTATTGCAAACAGGGCAGTTATGTAATAGGTTGCAAAACCGTATTTTGAGGAGAGGAAGAGTGGTGTTATTGGACTTTCAAACATGCCGGAAACAAAATATGCGCTGGTGGTGAGTATGGCTGCAGCAATGAAAAAAAGATCATTACGGGGAATGAAGATTTTATGGCCAGTCGACACTGACTGTTCAATGGTACTCTGATTTCTGGTATCCCTTATCCTGTAGAAATAAAGTATGAATTCAATAAGAGAACCAACGGCTGGAGCAACGAAGACTGCGGAGTAATTGAACGTTGCAATGATCCCACCAATCACAAGCCCCAACCCAATGCCAATGTTGCCTGCCACCCTTGTCCTGCTGAATGCCTCAACGCGGTCGGATTCCTCAGTAGTATCTGAAATTAAGGCTCCGTCATTTATGTACTGGGCTGAACTTACCGGATTTGTGATAACATAAAATAGTATAAGAATCCAGGTTGGGCCACCGAGAAATATGTCAAAGAACATTCCTGAAAATATAATTATGTTCGCAGTTGGAACCATGAGCCCAACCAGGCGCCTCCCAATCCTGTCGACGAGATTTCCCCATGCCAGTGAGGCAGGGAAACTAAGCAGTCCACCGGCAAGGGCCACTATACCTACATCTACATAGGTTAGCCCCCTGACCTCGTAAAGGTAGATAGACATGATTATCCATACTACATACTGACCAAAGGCCCTAATAAACTCAGCGTAAGAAATGGTATTGACAATAGGATTATTCAGGCTTCTGCCGAAGATGGAAAGGTTTTTCATATATAGACCGTAAGTTAGCCCCTATTTATATAAAATATATAAGCCTGATGTCGCCAAAATTCCGGTTGACAGGCAGTGGTGATTCTACTACTAACTGAACATTCCACTCTTTATTATGAATTACTCCTTGAAAACCATGACATTATAGGCAACTCCTTGGGTGAATGTATATGGAGAATAAAATAGTTTATTTTCCGGATAACTGCAAATATATGTTTCTTGGATTGCTTCAATGGAGCCATAATATTTCTATTACGGAAACAGCTATTTAAAATAAATGTATTAAAATTTATGATGGTATCTGTACATTACTGTTTTCCGAATAGGAATTCCCGTGTAATAGGCATTATATTTATTCTTTTATGGATCTGAGTCTCCAGGGATCTTGCCAGTCCTTCCGGAATTCCAATCATTGGTGATTCTCCCAGTCCCTTTGCCTTATCTTTCAGTAAGGAGGGGTTTTCTACTATTTTTATGTCAAATTCCGGGACGTGATCAGCGGTTAGAACACCAGCATCGGTAATGCTTGTAGTCATTAACTGCCCATCCTCTGAATATCTCAGTGTCTCTGAAAGAACTTCCCCTATTGCCTGTAGAGCTCCTCCTTCGGTCTGCCCCATGATATTTGCCATGTTGAGTACTTTCCCAACATCATAATATGCCCCTATTTTCAGCGATTCCAGATCACCTGCCTCGTTAATCTTTGAGGTTACAAGATTGAAATTAACTGCATTATCGTTGTAGTCGAACTTATAGAATGTTGTGAGGTCAAAATCATGCTTTATGAGTATTTCTGGAGTATACTTTCCGTATTTTTCGATTACCTGCTTCTTTAGTTCCTCAGCAGCCTGCATTAATACTGATCCATGTGTCATAGCCGATTTTGATCCCCAGGTTCCCACACCGGTAGGGAGGGTTTCAGTGTCCTGCAGTTCAAGTGATATTGAATCCTGTTCTATATCCAATTCATCGCTAAGTATGTTTTTAACGAACAATTCATGTCCCTGGCCAGATACATTGCCTCCAAGATATGTATGCACTTTTCCATCCTTTACAATAATCCTGGCGCTTTCTCCTGGTGCAGTATCTTCATCCAGTATAAAGAGCGATATGCCCACATGCTCCTTCTTTGCCAGTTCCCTGTAATTAAAGTATTTAAGAGCCTCTTCGAGGAATGGTTTTGTAGGATAATTAATATCCCATCCCAGGGGTGATTTGAAAGGTTTTTCAAGAGCATTTTTCAGTCTTATATCCGCTATATCCATGTTTAGCTTATCTGCCATAAGATCCATCATTCTCTCCATGAATATTGATGCCTCAGGTTTTCCGGCACCACGGTAATAACCATTTAACGCTTTATTTGTAATCATATATTTTCCTATAAGATGTGCCTTTTCAATAAGGTAGGGTCCGGTCATCTCATGAATTACATTTCCAAGGTCAGCGGAAGCTTCATCAGCAAAGTAGGCACCATTATCCAGTAACACTTCTCCATCAAGGCCGGCAATTTTACCATCCTTTTTAGCGTAAAGTGTTAATGTAGCCTGTACTCCTCTACCAGCATGGCAGGTTTGGAGATGTTCAGTCCTTGTCTCCTGCCATTTTACAGGTTTCCCAAATTTCATTGAAGCATAGCATGCCACTATATATTCTGGATAAAAGAGTGCCTTGACGCCGAATGCTCCACCATTATCTATAAGGTACAGCCTTACCTTTTCCGGTGGAAGCCCGAGAGATTTAACTATCCCAGATTTAGCCCTCACTATGGATTGTGAGGGAAGATATACGTTGAGTATGCCATCACGATAATCGGCAATAATTCCCCTTGTTTCTAGAGGATTGGCAGAAACTCTGTCAAGCAGTATTGTATCTGTCACTTTCACATCGTAGTCTATGTCTTTTTCATTGAATTTCACACCAACTTCCTCCTGTGAGAGCACATTGTCTTTTTTATCCTTATATATAGGGGGCTTTTTCTTTGCATCGTCTATGCTGTATACAGCCTCCATTGGTTCATAGTCAACACTCACGGTTGAAAGCAAATCCTCGCTCTCGTAACGGTTCTTTCCGAATACTGCGGCAATTGCCTGTCCCTGGTAGTTTACCTCTCCAATGGCAAGAACGGGTTCCTTATGGTCATTCTCACCCATGGAATAGTAGGCATTCAAATCCTTTGATGTCATGCCCCCCTCGACTTTTTGTATCTTTGCCCTGGCATATGGGCTTCTCACAAGTGACATGTATAACATTCCATCAAGGTTTATATCGTCCAGGTATCTGCCCTTGCCATTTACAAATCTCTCCAGATAACTCATTTTGCCACCACCCTTTCCTCATTTATCTTTTCACTGGCTTTCTTTATGGAGTTAATGATTGAAACATATCCAGTGCATCTGCAGAGATTTCCTCCCAGGTTTGTTTTTATGTAGTCATCGCTCGGGTTTTTGTTCTTCCTGAGCATATAAAGTGATGTCATTATCATTCCCGGTGTGCAGAATCCGCACTGAAGGCCATTTTCTTCAACAAAGCTTTCTTTTATTTTTTTCAGGTCAGCATCACTTTCGTTTTCTATGGTTTCTATTTCATGGCCATCTGCCTGCACAGCCAGTACGGTGCACGACTTTACTGCTTTTCCATCCATCAGTACAGTACATGCCCCGCAGTTGGTTGTATCGCATCCTATATGGGTTCCTGTAAGCCTCAGATCATCTCTTATGAAAGTAGCAAGCAATGTCCTGGGTTCCACGTCCTTTTTATATTCCTTTCCATTTACCTTTATGTTAACTATCATTTCGGTACACCCCCTATTCCCTTTACGGCTTTTTTAAAGAGATATTTTAATAATTTTTCTTTGAATTTTGTGCTGCCATTGTCATCATCAACGAAATCAGTTATTTTCAGAAGCAAATCGGCCGCCTTTGCGGTGTTTTCATCATTTATTTCTTTTCCCTCAAGGAATTCTTCGGCTTTCCTTGCTTTCAATGCAGTTGCTCCGCAGTTTGTAAGTCCTATTCCTGCTCTTCGAACTTTTGTTCCATCCATTGACAGATCTACAGCTATGCCAAGGATAGAAAAATCACCTGCGTATTTTGTGTATTTCAGGTACCTTCCTGAGGATTTGTTATCTTCTATTTTTATTTTTGTAAGTATTTCACCCGTATTCAATGCAGTCGTGAATGTATCTGTAAAGAAATCCTCAGCTTTAATAATCCTTTTTCCCCTGGCCGATGTAACTTCAAATTCCGCTCCAAGGGCAAGCATTACCGCAGGGAAATCGTTTGCTGGGTCACCATGGCATATATCGCCACCTATTGTGCCCATATTTCTTACCAGAGGATCAGCTATGAGTCCTGCAGCCTCGCTCAATATGGGGAATTTCTTTCTTATTTCCTGGTTTTCCCCAATATCGGCTGTCCTTGCCATTGCAGCTATTTCCAGGGTTTTTCCATGAAATGAGATCGCATCCATGCCTTTGATTCTGCCTATATCCACAAGTTGCGGAACTGATGTGAATCTGAGCTTCAGTAAAGGTATCAGGCTCTGTCCCCCGGCAAGTACCTTTGCATCTTCATGTCCATTCAAAAATTCAGCAGCCTCCTCTATGCTCTCTGGTGCATAGTATTCAAATTTATCCGGAAACATAATAATGCAATAGAAAATCGTATAAAAACGTTCCTAATATCCTCAAATAAAACCAAATAAAAATAAGATATTTAAATATTTATTGATAATTTTCCTTCATTCTCCTTTACCTCATATGAACTAAGGTGCTTTGCCTCCTTTCTTGTTATTGCCTTGACAAATCCGTTGATGTTTTTATCCACGTTTCCTGTTTTCATATCAAATTTTGCATGGTGTTTCGGGCATATTACATCCTTTCCTTCTATTTTTCCCTTCCCCAGATCTCCACCCATGTGAGAGCACAGGGCATCTATTGCATAAAACCTTCCATCTATATTTGAAACTAGTATTTTCTTACCACTAATTTCAAATTCCTTGCTTTTTCCTGCCTCAACTTCGGACGGGTCACATACAGTTTTCCATTCCATATTTATCAGGCAATTATACAAATTCCTCTATATAAACTATGGCATAAATGTAAAGTTATAGGATGAAGTAACCAAACTAAAAAAATATAAGGGATATTATTATCTAAAACCTGTAAATCACGGTGCTGCGATTATTGCTAGCTTCTATTTGGGAGTTTCTGGCACTGGAATACCAGGAGAAAGAAATAGAAGGTGTCATAGAGAAGTCAGAGGGAATAGTGCAGCCTGTAACCCTATAAGACCAGTTGGAGGTAAACCAATCTATGAAAAAACCTGAAATCATAGTAGCAAATCGGACGCACCGGTTGAGTAATCACCGATGTGAAAGCTCCGAGGATAAAGCACCCGTGAGCGAAAGCTCAGGCCGTACAGGGGTGCGAGCAAGCAACCTGGCCACAGCATTAAGTCAATTCTGCAGCACCGTAATGACCACCACATGAATACGGTTCAAGTGGAGTAGTAAGCGCGACGAGCCTTTTATTCCTTGGCGAAGTCAACACGTTCAGGCAAGACGGGTATGTGCACCTGAATGGCGCTTCGGTGTAGAGGAAGTAGCAAGGTTGCAAGGTCTGATAGGCAAAGCAGGGAGTATCCGTGTTCCACCCCGAGCCAAGAAGGGGAAGGGATGCAGCGGAATGCGTAACGCCAACGCTGCATCCGGAAACGGAGATTCGGATCAGGTCATAGTACCTATGACAGCCATAATAACAAATGGCGAGAGGAAAGGACCTGCGGACACAGCGACTGCAGGAAGTGGAAGGGAACGTCCTATTCTCTTAAAGGGGTACAGGGGACAAAACTTATTGCCGTATAGTGGAGATGAGAGGAAAGAGCCGGACAAACAGACTGCAGATAAGCCATACTCAAACGGAAACCCTCCAGAAGCAAGGGCATGCGTATATAATGAGGTGACCGGAAGGGGTATGGTGATCGTGGAGGCGCTGTGTTTGAAGCCGTACTGGGGAAATCTCGCCGTACGGAATTTTAGAGGGGGAGCAGGAAATAGGATTGGTCTATCCGCCCTGACGGGAAGTTAGGGTTAAATTCAGGAGAAACCAATCACTACGCTTGCCTTCTACTCGACCCAGTATTGACAAAATGATAATATAGAAAGCACCTGAAGCTTTTAAGTCGAAATTGATGGAGAATATCCTGAAGGAGATATTGAAGGGTCCGGAGCTGCTGAATAAGTTCCGGAATGAAATCAAGGGGAAATAGGCTTTATAACTTTTCCTAATATTTCACCAATTCTGAAAATATACTCAATATATACCATCATATAACTAAGGGAAAACGGAAGGGAAATGAGAGATATTATTAAAAATATAAATGACCAAAAATTTTCAATTACAGCCAGTATTATGGTTACCCCAAAAAATAAAAAATTAATGTAAAGTAGAGTCCTAATAATAGGAAGAACAAAGGCAACTAAATAAATATTTTTAGAATATAATAAAGATACTATTGGGAAAAACAAAAAGTATATTGTGAGTATAACTGCCGCCGACTCGGCTATGGCCTGAAATTCAATCATTCTATCCCTAATATTTCATAAATTGCCTTTTTAAGCTTTGGGTCGGAAATATTTGCGTCTATCTTAGCTTTATCAGCTTTAGTTAAATTAAATTTTTTAATAATATATTCTGCTGTTGAATATGAAGGAAATATTGATTCTTTCAAGATTATTGATAACGGTTCTTTTTTCTCCGCTGAAATCATAAAAATTTATCACATAGTATTATATAAACTTTCGGAGATAGAATGCCATGTGGCTCATCTGGAGGAAATTCCGGATATCCGCTTCCATATCTGTGTATGGAGACATAGTAAAATACGATGTCTTCATTTTAAAACTGAAATGGTGGTGGAGTTTCCTATATATTATATAATTATAGGCTGGGACATAACCTGGGACAAAAAAGAAAAAATTTAGAAATGAGAAATGAATGGAAATGGAATAAGCATAGGAGATATCTCCTTCTAGCTGAATTCCTCTACCGTACAGGTGGAAGAATAGATGAAGTTCTCCTTGTAAAGCTGTCTGAAATAAATCTGGCCACATTTTGGATTAGGCATATAATTTTGATCTCCAGGAACATCTTAACTTCCACAACTTTGTTCATATCTTTGCAGTTTCTAGTTTTTCTATATGGATTTGAGATAATATGCCGTTTTGGCATAAAACGTAATATAAAATAACAAAAGTTAAAACGTAATTTAATCCAATTATCCTGTAAATTTCAGCCTTTTAACAACTTACGTTTCTGAAACGTAATTATTCCATAATTATTCCAAATTCATAATATTATAGGGTGTGATATTACCACTATTTAACAAGCTAAGGCATTGTAAGCAAATAACATAGTTATATAAACAACTAACTGTTATACATATGATGAGCAAGATAAAGGGAGAGGAAGAGCTTATTCAAAAGATAGCTGAAAAATACAGCAACTTATCAGGAACCTTCAATGAAAGATCCCGAAGACTGTGGGCGGGTAACGAGAGCCTGTCAATAGGTTATGCGGGCATAGAAATTGTATCACGGGCAACCGGGCTGTCCCGCAGTACCATTATAAAGGGAATGAAAGAGATCACGGACAAGAGGGAGTTGAAAGACAGAATACGTGATCGTGGTGGTGGAAGGAAAAAGGAGGTGGACAAGAATCCCGGGATCAGGGACGAACTGATCAAACTGATAGAATCATCCACAAGAGGAGATCCACAATCCCCACTGCTATGGGAGAGCAAGAGTTTGAGGAAACTATCATCTGAACTCAGGGAGAAGGGGTACGATGTCAGCCATGTGCTGGTGGAAAAACTGCTCCATGACATGAAATATAACCTAAAGAGCAACCGTAAGATGAATGAGGGAAAGAGTCACCCCGATCGAAACCTGCAATTCGAGCATATTAATTCAAAGGCAATAGAATTCATGAAAGAGAACCAGCCCGTCATTTCCATAGATACAAAAAAGAAAGAACTCATAGGCAACTTCAAGAACAATGGAAAGGAATGGAAGCCAAAGGGTGAATACGATGAGGTCAACGTGTACGATTTCATGCAGTTTGCAGAAGGAAAAGCTGTACCATATGGTATATATGACATGAAACTCAATGAGGGATACGTAAACGTGGGAATTGATCATGATACTGCAGAGTTTGCAGTGCAATCCATAAAGAAATGGTGGGAATGCATGGGAAAGAAGAGATATCCCGATGCAGAGCGGCTGATGATTACGGCGGATGGTGGCGGTAGCAATGGTTCAAGGGTGAAGCTGTGGAAGATTGAATTGCAGAAATTCGCCACAGAAACAGGACTGGAGATTAGTGTATGCCATTTCCCACCAGGCACAAG
>NZ_KI542685.1:18090-45725 GCF_000496155.1 Ferroplasma sp. Type II | reverse complement strand
TGAGGATCCCCTTGATTACACTTTCCATCAGCTCATATCTGTCCATATATAAACATTCTTATAATGCCAGATTATAATGGTGATGATGACACACAAAGTTAACGAGAATCATAGAACTTTAATAAGACAGGGAGGAACCTATATGGTCTCTATTCCAAAGAATTATCTCATAGATTTGGGATGGAAGTCTGGAGATAGGATATCGGTAGAAAGAAGGGATAAGTCGGTCTTCCTAAGTAAGGCAGAGGAGCCTCAGATATTCTCTGTAGGTTATTCAGGGAAGAAGAAGGACGATTTTATTGAACTACTGAAAGGTAACAAGATAAGTGAGCTGGTGGACGTAAGGAACCATGCATTCAGCTGGAATAAGGACTTTTCAATGAAAAATTTGAGTGAAAATCTAGCAGATGCCGGAATACAATATATCAATCTCCCGAAGCTTGGAGCTCCAAAGGATATAAGGATAGAGATTAAAGAAAATCATGATCCGGATAAGTTCTTTAGGGAGTATTCAGCATGGTTGAACTCCAACTCATCATACCTAGACATACTTGACGTTCTTGGCAGACAAAAAGTAACTGCGATGATGTGCCTGGAAGAAGATTACAGAAACTGCCACCGGAAAATTCTTGGAGAACGCCTGCAAGAAAGGGGTTATGAGGTCATTCAGTTATGACCTACAAAAAAAAGAGGGTATTGCTCACTGTCAAAGCTTACCCAGAGAAAAGCAAGAAATATGGTGCATGTGTCTGCACTGCTGGAATCACTGATAATGGCGATTTCATAAGATTGTATCCGATACCTTTTGAAACTTTTCGAGGAGATAAGAACGTACCCAAGTACTCGTGGATCACCGTTGAATGTGAAAAGGCCTCAGAATATCTTAGTAGGAAAGAGAGCTATAGAGTGAGATATGAAACCCTGAAAATTGCGGGGAGTGTCCCGACGGGTCAGGATAAATCATGGAATGAAAGGAATCAGATAATTCTACCTCTCTTGGCTGGATCTATGGAAGAGCTTGAACAAAGATCGAAAATGGATAATACTTCCCTAGGCATAATCAAACCCAGAACAATAACAGACTTTACTATAGATTCAAAACCGGGAGTGAACAAGGAGGAAAACAAGATCCTCAAGGAAGTTCAAATGACTCTGGATGGTGAAATCAGGACTGACTTGGAGAATATAAACTATAATTTCAGGTACCATTTCCTTTGTCAGGGGGCGGATTGTAAGGGACACGACATCATGTGTGAGGATTGGGAAATGCTTGAATCATGGAGACGCTGGAAACGTACATACCGGGACAGGGATACCCTTATTGAGAAATTCAAGAACAAATATCTCAATGATATGCTGAAAAGAGATCTTTATTTTTTCGTTGGAACGCATTCAAGATTCAACACGTGGCTTATAATAGGTCTCTACTATCCACCACTGAAGTGAGCCCTCAGCATGACAAAATAGAGATTTTGTCATGGTATGAACCAGCTGCTTATATACCAAACAATGAAATTGGGACAGACCTCTTTCACTGGTGGTACCGTAACTATTTAAATGACTGAATATTGTCATGTTATGACTTCCATGCCTTTGCCAAGGAATACGTGGATCCAATCTGCAGTTCAAGTGTTGAATGTTGATTTCTTCACCGACGAGGAAGTGATGAAAATTTTCAATGAGATAGCATAAAACGTAAGAAATATTACGAAAAGGTTTAACGTAACATTTCTAATTTTCTCCTTTTAAAATTCAGCCTTTTAACAACTTACGTTTCTGAAACGTAATTATTCCAAATTCATAATATTATAGGGTGTGGTATTACCGCGATTAAGAGGGAACAAAACTATAGATGATAACGTAGCCATAGCAAGAGAGAAATCATACTTCAAACACGGTTTAAAAGTTAAGCAAAAGAGGGTGAAAATGTCATTAAAAGATGTAACCGGTATAAATTATGGGATGAGTAAGTTATAAGGTCAAAAAAAATGTCAATTATTAAATTTTATCCATTGTAATCAAAGAAAGTATTGGACTTAAACTGGCATTCGTATAAGAGAGGTTAGCCTGGCTAAAAGAATGGAAAATCGTTAATAATATTCTTAATAAATTGTAATCATTTCATTATATAATGTTATTTTTATATTACAAAAACTGGATCGACAGTATATAAATGAAAATAATTTCACTGCGATTTATCATTATTCACATTAAACCAATATCACAATGCGAGTGCCGGGATTTGGACCCGGGGCACGAGCTTGGCAAGCTCGCGTGTTGCCAGGCTACACCACACTCGCTTAAACTCACAAATACAACAGGGTATATATATTTTGACATGGCACATTAATCCTTTATTTCTATGCCATTGCGATTATTAGATGGAGTACGACTATAGAAATTGGTATAGTGATATTGTCATCTGCAATTTTATTGGATATGGACTCGGCAAATGTCCCTCCAAGTGCATAAATTGCCGAATAGAAATAAACAAAGAAAAATAATCCAAATAAAAAAGACGGCAAAAGCATTGCCATAAACCCTGCTATGGACTTTCTTTTATTGTATATGAGTTTTCTGCTCCTTATTTTCATCCCTATTATGGTTGCCAGTGAATCCCCTATCATTATCATAAATGCTGAAATATATATGACGGGAAGCGACCTGGTAAATGACAGCACCAGTAGAAAGCCTGCAGCGAGGTACATAGAACCAAGTCCCAGTTTTGTGTCCTCCCTTTCCATCATATAAACAATATCGGCAATTCTGTTCTTATTATTGAGGTAAAGTATATTCCCGGCAAGATATATTATGAGGACAGCCAGAAGGATAAGAATCCTACCTTTAATTCCCTCAAAGGCAAATATTGCAATTGTTATAACTCCAGTAGAAATCTGGAAATAATCTCTGTAAGTTTCCCTTTTTATGTCCTTGCCCTTTTTTTCATTGTTGGTTATGTCATACTTTCTCATATTTTTGTCAAGGAACATTGAAAGGAGTATAGATATTGATATGGCTGCAAAAATAAATCTTACCGGCACGAACTTTCCGAAGATGGAAAGAATAATTAAAACCATGTCAACAGCAAATGGAAAATAGAAAAATACTGTGTAAAGATAGGTACTGACAACCAGTGAAAAGAGATATACAGGAAGCACAAAAAATGAGCCTGAGAAGTATACAAGCCCCGCCATTATGGGTATGGAAACAAGTATTTTGATTAAAAAAGACTCCCTGTTTTTTATGAGAATATATATAATAGCAACTATAAATATGACTAAATAAGCAAAATTAAACAAATCCATAGGGTATGATTTATCCCTTAGACTTAAATTTTTGTCAGACACCTTCTATTAGGTTATTAAAATTATTTGCTATAGGGTAGATAATAAATAACTTCGTCAGGATAATTGTCATATTTAAAACCATAATGAGAGTAAAAATCCCGTGCGAAGTTTTCTGCATTTACCCATAGAAAAACATAATGGTATGAAAGTGCCTTGAGCCTGTTTAGTGCTGTAAGAAGCAAATACTTGCCTATCCCCATTTTCCGGTATGCCCGCTTTACGAAAATAGATACTATAAAAGCCCTGTCAAAGCCAAGCCTTGACGTTACCACGCCCCCGCTTATCCTGCCCTTACTTTTTAGAATAAAGGAAATCTCTCTGATTATCTCCCCGTATTCTCCATTAAATAAATTTTTTACCGTCTTAATTCTGTCCTCCCTCCTGTCGCTGAACAGGAATTTGTCAGAAGTATATTTGAATGCCTCATATTCGGCATCGGAATAAAGGTCCATGTTCAGGTCTCCTATGCCCGATATATTGTACTGTTCATCTATCTTTTTGTACTGATATTCGTTCAAATCCAATACCATCCTCTTTCTGACAATGGTTTTAAAACCTGATTTCAACAGGTATTTTTCGCTTGTTTCATTTCCATTGAATATGGGGTTCAGCATCAATTTTTTCTTTTCTTCTCTTGCTATTCCAATCAGCCAGTCAAAAAGTTCTCTGAGTCGTTCCTCATTAATTTTCTTTTGGGATATAAATCCTATGTCTGCATAGAGCCTGTCTGATTTGTCAGTTGAATCCATAATGTAGGCATATCCTATGAATTCATTTTTCTTAAGATTATCCTTGACATAATTTTGTTTTCATTTAAAAGCTTGATAACGCTGGCATAACTTCCTTTTATATCTATGTCAGGATATTTTTTTGAGAGGAAATCTATTTCCTTTTTGAGTATTACATCCCAGTTAAGCCTGTAATTATCAAGTTTCATTAATAGCCTTATTAATCTTATCTATATTTTCTTTTTCCTTCACGATCATAAAGCTTGCCTTTCTTATCCTGTTCATTACAGCTAGCCCTATGCCGTTCTCAGGGAATCCCTGAATGACGCCATACTTTTGGGACGAATTATCAAGAATCCTGAAATCATAGAATAAATTGTGTGCCACATCATATATATCCCTGCCTAGCACCAATGATTCCCCATACGCATACTTTGCATTTTCACTGGAACAGAGGACAAGAAAATCATTTGAATCCTTCGAAGAGATAAAATTTCTGAATTGATCTTCATTCTCAATCAGAAATAATTTCTTTGATGGTGCATAATGCCTGTATTTCAATCCTGGTGTCAGTGCCACGCTGGACTGGCTGTATCCTTTGGCCAGTGGATCCACATACACCGGACCTATCATTGATTCTATATCTTCCACAGTGAATGCACCAGCCCTCAAAAGCCTGTAGGGCTTTGCAGTGCAGTCCAGTATGGTAGATTCTACACCGTATTTTACTCTCCCAGCATCTATTATGGCATCCACTTTTCCATCCAGTTCACTGATAGCTGTTTCGGAATCAACTATACTGGGCCTGGTTGAAATATTGGCGCTGGGCGCAGCTACAGGTCCGGCACATTCTATAAGTCTGAGGGCTATCCTGTCATCAGGGAAACGTATACATATTGTGTCAAGGCCTGCACTTACTATATCTGGAACAGTATTCTTCTTTTTCAGGAGCAGTGTAAGTGGTGAGGGCCATATGTTTTTCATTTTCTCCCGCAGGTCATTATCAATATATGCAACCTTATCCAGCATTTCCATGCTGGAGATGTGTACTATGAGGGGGTTGTCAGCAGGCCTGTTCTTTGCCCTGAATATCTTTGCGCAGGCCTCAGGGTTGAATGCATCAGCCCCAAGGCCGTAAACAGTTTCTGTGGGAAATACAACTGTGCCCCCACGTTTTATAATCTCTCCACATTTATCTATGGAATCTTTTTCATTATTCCTGGTGATATGTATTATTTCAGTCATCCATATCTTAATGCCAAATTATTATATAACTGTTTAAAAATGTGAAAACCTGTTCTGCAAGCACTTATTACGGCTGCTTCAATAATTTCATACATTGGCAAAAATTATATGTAACCATATGATATGGACATATGCAGATTTATAATTATAGTTTAGATCTTGATATAAATAGTGAAAATTATACATATACATGCCATGAGGTCATAAAATTTAATGGAGATGAGGAAAAGCTAATACTCAACTCGGTAAATCTGAAAATAAAAAAGATCAGGCTTAACAACAGCATAAAAAATTATAAGGAATTCGCGCAGAATCAGGAAATTATAGTCGATGGAATAATAACAAAGGATTCTGTTGCTGAAATTGATTTCTCCGGCAAAATTCCGGAAGAGCTGCAGGGATTCTACCTTGCAAAGACCAAGGACGGAAATATGTTTACCACACAGTTTGAAGCCACAGGGGCAAGGAGGTTTTTTCCATGTATAGACAATCCATCATATAAGGCAACATTTGACATAACTGTAAGAATAGACAGCGACCTGGATGCAATTTCCAACATGCCTGTAGAAAGCCAGGAAAACATCAGTGGTAAAAAGGTTGTTAAATTCATGCAGACACCAGTAATGTCAACATACCTGCTTTACCTGGGCATAGGAAAATTCGATGAGAAATCCATAAACTTTGACGGGAATAAAAAACTGATCCTTGCTGCCCAAAAAGGCCATTTGACAGAATCGGATTACCCCCTGGAGATAGGGAAAAAAGCCATAGAATTCTATCGGAACTATTTCGGAATAGACTACCCACTGCCAAAGGAACATCTCATAGCTGTTCCTGAGTTTGCAGCAGGTGCAATGGAAAACTGGGGTGCCACTTACCTTCAGGGAAATATTCCTGAACATTTCTCCATCAACAGGAGCATCAGTAAAAAAGGCTGTGGGTGAGGTAATAGCGCATGAACTGGCACATCAGTGGTTCGGCGATCTTGTGACAATGAACTGGTGGGATGATCTCTGGCTTAACGAAAGCTTTGCCACATTTATGTCCTACAAGGCAATGAATAAACTGGAACCTGATTATGATATGTTTGCTGATTTTCTTGTAAGTGAAACAGCAGGAGCCCTGGAAGGTGATTCTCTGGTTAATTCGCATCCAATAGAGGTTGAAGTGAAACATCCTGATGACATATCCCAGATATTCGATGAAATAAGTTATGGCAAGGGCGGAAGCATACTCAGGATGATCAACGCCTTCGTCACCGACGAGGTATTCAGTAAAGGTCTTCACCTTTACTTGGAGAATTTCAAATACAAAAATGCAGGGGGTTCTGATCTCTGGGAATTTATAGCTAAGGTTTCAGATCGCCCCGTAAGAAAGGTCATGGAATCATTCATACAGAATATAGGTTATCCAATAGTTGAGATAATGGAAGAAAATGGAACGCTGAAACTGAACCAATACAGATTCCTGCTCAACGGCAAAAAACAGAATGTCCAGTGGAAGATTCCCCTAACAGCCAGGTATACCGGTGGCACAAGAAGTGTATTGTTTGATTCAGAATCAATGGAAATGGACTCCTCAGGATTTATTAAGCTCAATGACAGCGAAACAGGATTCTACCGTGTGCTTTATTCCTCTCCTCTCTATGAGAATATAATAAAAAATATATCGATACTGGACAATAAGGATATATTTGGGTTGCTGAACGACATGCACGCTTTCCTTGTTTCAGGAAAGATAACTTTTGTAGAATATCTAACCATGATAGAAAAATTCATGGAGTTGAACGACCCTTTCATAATTAGGGAGATATCCAATGAACTATTCTCGCTTTATCTGATTGATCCTAAAAATTCACTGGTTCTTGGAACAAATATGGAGTATCTTGCTGACAAGCTTAAAATCCTGGGCGAGAAACAGAAAAAAGAAAACATAAACATTTCACTTACCCGGGGTATACTGGCAAACAGATATGCAATATTAAACAGGGGCTACGCAGAAGAACTTGCCAAATTTGGTGATTCTGTGAGTGATGTTGATCCAGATATGCGTCTGGCTGTCCTCACCTCATATGCCATAGTGCACAACGATGCGAATAAAATGATTAATATTCTCTCAGGCTTTTCCCAGGATGAGGACAGGGTAAAGGTCATTCAGGCAATGACAATGCTTACTGGTGATGATAATTTCGCCATCATAGAAAAGGCAATATCAGACAGGGAAATAAAGGCACAGGATTCTTTAATATACTATATGCTTGCCGCATCAAATCCTGGTGCCAGGGAATACATATATGCCAACCTGGAGAACATAATAGAAAAAATACAGGCAGTATTAGCCGGATCTGGATACTCCTCCAAGGTAATAGAAACGGTAGTTCCATTTATAGGCCTTAACCATATGGACGAAATAGGAGAAAAACTTGAAAAAATAAATATAAGGGAAATAAGCAGGGGCGTAAAGAAGGGAATGGAATACCTCAATATATACAGCGATCTCGTCAAAAGACTGAAAAATTAATTTATCAACTTTAACATCTCTATTTCCCGATGTAAAGTCAACAGACCAATGATACTATACAAATTTCTCCAGTAAAATGGTAAATACTCTTTCTGAAAATAAGTTTTCAAGGAATTTGTTTTGGAGGTATATTTCACGAATCCTTCATACAACCCAAATTTATTTGTCTTTTATCCGGCTTTCGTAATTGTTTAAAACCTGACTTAAACATTTTCCATAATTATATCCGGAACCATCATCTTCCATGTGCATTTTGGGTGTGACAAGTTTTGTCCTGATGGAATATTTCCCTTTTCCTTCGGTTTTGTATTTCCTTATATTAAAGAGAAGCTTTCCGTTGTTTCCTATAATCCTTGATATATTGGTTATGAACTTGTCAGCCATGAAATATGTAATGTCGTAAAGGTCCCTGTCCTGCTCATCCAGTCCAGATATTTCAATATAGAATCCTTCCTCAGTTCCAGTTTCTATGGAATTCAGGATATCGGTGATACCAACAATTCCAGTGAGCTTTGAATCATCTCCAGTTACTGGAATTATATGCAGGTGATTTTTTACCATAAGTGAGGCAGTCTGTGCAATAGTGGTATCCTCCGTACTGCTCACAGGGTTATCCATGAGTGAGGAAGCAACTATCTCAATTTTGGATTTACCTGATGTAAACTCACCGTAGCTGATCTTATGTTTATCCATAACTATATTGTTTATTATCTCTTTTAGCCTTAAGATGCCCACCAGTTTTCCCTTATTTGTTACTGGAATCTCGTATTCATCAAGGGTCCTGATTTTCTGTGAGGAATCCTCTATTTCATCATTCACATCTACTGTAATGACATCTGCAGTCATAATCTCATAGTTTTTCGTCCTTTCGGCATTTTTATCTATTTCAGAAATGTTCCTGATTACATCCATTCTTGTGACTATGCCAACAAGCTTGTCTTTCTGGAAGACAGGTATTGAGTTTAAACCACTTTCCATTAGCAGTTTTACTGCATCCATAACATCGGCATTCTCTGTGATTTTTGGGGCAATTATGGAAAAATTGTACACTCTCGAATTTGTCCTTACGCTACCTCTTCTCAGTATATTTTTATAAGTTAGCATGCCCACATATTTCCCTTCTGACATTACAGGCAGCTGCTGGATATCATTATCCCTCATTTTTGAAATTGCCTCAGATATTTTTGCATTGCTGTCTATTGTAATAAGATCCCGTTTCATGATTTCTCCAACATTCATTGTATCACCAAAATTTAAGCATTTTTTCACTTATCAAATTGTTAATTTCTTCGATCTTATTTAATCTATTGCATATACCTGAAATTGCATCCGAAATAGATTCCATGTCAGATATCCCCCATCTGGTGATTTCCTGTGTACCTATTCTGCCAAACCTGTCAATTATGATGCGGTTCTTTTCAAGTTCTTCTGAAAATGAAAGGTAATCAAAACCTTTATCCTTCAAATATTCCTCATCTATGAGTATCTGATGTGTTTTGCTGTGCTCTGATCCATGTACAAGCCCGAACCCTTTTTCTAGTAAATTTCCTCCTAATTTCTCCGTATTCCTAACCACTTTCCCTGCATAATCCTTCCCAAATTTCAGCATCTCCTCTACTGCTACTGACAATGATGCTATTCTGGATAGATTGATATTGTCCATAGTATTGAATATTGTATTATCCTCAATTGTATTATAAATTCCCTCGTTGTCTGTAATTATAATCCCTCCCTGAGGACCAAAGAATGTTTTGTGTGTAGACCCATAAACTAGATCAGAATACCTGAGGGCATCAGGTTGAAAAACCCCGCCGGCTAGCAAACCCATTACATGTGACGCATCATAAAGAATTCTGGTACCGTATTTTTTGCATATTTCATTTACTCTTTTCATGTCGTATGGTTTTATAAACATGGACTGCCCCAGTATGAGTGTACCTATGTTATTCTTTTCTATACTTCCTTCCAGTTCTTCATAGTCTAAATCGAAATTACTGTAAGGGGCTTTATGGAATTTATAGCCCAGAACACGGCCAAGATGATTTTCAGAATATCCTGGATATCCACCATCCTCTTCAGAAACAGCCATAACATTTCTGTTATCACCAAGTATTGCCAGCAGTGAAATTTCGGCAGCAACATGTCCACTCAGTGGCCTTGGGTCAGAATAACGGCAGTCGAAAAGCTTGTTTGTATTATTTTTAAGAATGTCTAGGATCTGGTCAAAATACCGGGTTCCACCGTATGCATTGTATTTTCCCATGTTAAGTGAATACCTGGATGCCATATCAGAGGATAGGGCCTTCCTTGCATTTGGACTCAAGACATTTTCTGATGCCTGCATATTAAGGGTACTGTTTCTATATCTGTCATATTCATCAATGATTTTTGAAGTGTCCATAATATTGTTTAATCATTCATTAATATATAGTGTTTATGCCTAATTCTCCATTTTATAATCTGGTTTACCAGTAAGATGGGAAACACATGAAAATGATTTCCATTTATGCATTTAAATATTATATCCACCATTTTCAAAGGCAAAGATTAATTAAATCGTTTTTCCATAACAGACCATGTCATACAGAATTTATACGGAACCTGAGGATGGAGTGAAACCATTAACTTCTTTGATAAGAAAAGCAAGTCACTTTCTTTATATAAATTCATACCTTCTTGATGACCCAAGGATACTTAAAGCCGTAGAGGAAGCAGTTAAGAGAAAGGTCGATGTCCGTTTGATGGTAGACGGCCGGCCATATGGAATTAATGGGGATGATGGAACCCATGCAGAAATAAATAATTTAAAAAAGACCGGTGCAAGAGTAAAGATAGCCCCAGATCGATTCGAAAAACCCAATGTATTTGACCATGCCAAATATATGGTTTCAGATAAACAGGCTGAGGTTGGCACTCCAAATTTCACAGAAGCTGCATTTTCTAAAAACAGGGAATATTTTACAATCACCACAAATAAAAATATTATAGAATCACTGAAGAAAATATTTCTATCTGACTTTGAAAACAAACCTGCAGGTGAAATGCCCAGGAAACATCTTATAGTTTCTCCCGGTTCAGAAAAATTATTGAGTGATTTTATTTTCCAGGAAAAGAAACTGCTGATTGAAACAGAGGAGATGGGTGATGATAGGGAGATACTCAAGGCTCTCATGGACAAAGGCAAGAATGTAAGGCTAATAGTGCCCAGTACCATATCCTCTACCGATATTGCCGACATCAAACAGCTTAAAAAGCACGGTGTAAAGGTAAAATATATGCCAGCAGAAAAGTTGTATATGCATGCCAAGATGATTGCTGGCAGGAAAGCATTCATAGGGTCAGAAAATTTCACCAGAACTAGCCTCAACAGGAACAGAGAAACCGGAATAATATTATCCGGTTTTTTCGTAGTCTCAAAACTGAAGAATACCTTTTCATCTGACTGGCGCAGGGCAAGAAGAAGCCTTAAACTGGCAAAATCATGGACTGCCACTAAAAGTAGAAAATATGGGGCAAAAAGGACTGCAAAATAAAGTCATTCAATATTAACAAAGTCCTGATAATATATAATTTTCCTTTCCCCATCCGAATTTATTACTATCCTGTTGGAATAGGCACTTTCGATGTCACCGGTGAATTCCCCATCTTTCTTTGTCATTATTTTTATATGCCCATCCACAGGAATTTCCTTAATTTCGATAACCTCCTCCCTGCCTATTATGACCGGTGTGTACATAACATTTTCACCGGCATAAAATTTTAATGGAAGGTCCATTATTATGGAATCATCATTCACAGACCTTATTAATCCGCTATAGGACATAGTTCCCGCATTTACAAGATAGATGCCATCGAGGAGTCCCATATCGAAACTTTCAATAAAATCACTGTAACTGAAAAGCTTTGCACTACACATATAATTGTAATTCATCTATATATTAATGCTTGGCTATTATAATGAATATATTCATAAATAGTTATTACCAATAATCATGCAATTAAAGGTTCCTGATAATTGCAGCAACATTTTTTAATGAGAAGGATAAAACCGGGAGATATGGATGACCTGAGGTTTATATGAATGCACAGGGAAAAACAACCTGCTAACCACATAACATGAGTTATTCTAAAATATTAATTATTTCTGTTACCAGATCAGAAAAAAATATTTCAATGGATATATGGATTTAAAAAGTAATGGGTATATATCCTTTGCTTACATAATCCGTTATTACTGCTGAAATAGGCCTAACCTCCATTTTCATTTCTTTCAGTTTGGCGTCTATATTATTTTTCTCAGCATAGCCACTGCAGGCAATGGGTATAATATTCTTATCCTGAAGATTCTTTATGAGAGTACCGATTTCAGGGTCCTCTGATGCAGCCAATTTTTCGCTCTCTCCAAAGAATATTACCTTTGTATCCGCATTAAGGTGGCCTGCAAGAGTCAATCCCATCATAGCCTTTGTCTTGTCCTTCTCTCCAGATATTATTATAATAAGCATTTTTTCTGCCATTCATGTTTATCATTTCCCAATATATAATCATCCATTAAAATGTCAAGAAACAAAAAATAGATATATAAATGCATGAAAATATAAAATGGATAAGGCAGGTTTAAAAACTTATATGCGTTCTATTGTCAATGGTTGGAGAAATGAATTATGAATACAGTGGATTATCCGGCAATGCATCTGAATTCGCAGGGAAAAATATAAAATATCTGTCTAAAAAGTACGGAACGCCAGTTATTGTTTATAATATGGCCAGGATTATGGAAAATATAAAACGTCTCACGTATGCCTTCAGTGGCATCCATATAAAGATTCATTATGCGGTCAAGGCTAACTATAATCCCTATATAGTTTCCGCAATAATCAGAGCTGGAGTAGGGATAGATGCAGCAAATTATAATGAAGTGCTTTTAGCCCTCATGGCAGGAGCGGGAAAATCTGAAATCATAGCTACGCCTAATAACCTCTCTATCCACGACCTGGAGAACATAAGGGATTCAGGTGTGGCAATTAATTTTGACCATGAGGGGCAGATGGACCTGCTTAATGGTAACATTCCTGAAACAGTATCATTTAGAATTAACCCCGGTATCGGAAAAGGAGAATTCCCAGGAATCACGACTGGTGGAAAAAATGTGAAATTCGGGATATCAATGGAAGATGCAATAGGGGCATATTCAAGGGCAGTCAAACTTGGTGCAAAAAGCTTTGGAATACATATGATGACCGGCTCTAATGTACTAGATCCTGAATTTTTCAGAAAATCCACAGGAATATTCTTTAAAATTGCAGAAAAAATAGCAGATGAAACAGGAATAAATTTTGATTTTATCGATATTGGGGGGGCTTCGGTGTTCCATATGACACAGGTACGAAGCAACTGGACATCTATAAAACTGCAGGGTACATATCTGAAAACTTCATTGATTCTAGAAAACGTGGATATTTTGGGAAATCTCATTTAATCATAGAGCCGGGAAGATATATTGTGGCAGACTCGGGAATATTGCTTGCATCTGTAACTTCCATAAAAAAATCATATAATACCCTGATTGGCATAGATACCGGCATGAATACCCTGATCAGAATTCCTCTTTATGGAGCACACCATGACATATTATTATCAGGGCATAATATAAGTGAACCCTCTGGAATGTTTGACGTGGTCGGGACAGGTATGTGAAAACACGGATTATCTGGGCAGGGGGATAAGAATGCCCTATCCTGAAATAGGAGATACAGTTATAATTCTTAATGCGGGGGCATACGTGTCTTCAATGGCATCGAATTATAATCTCCTTCCACGCCCGGCAGAAATTGTGCTGGAAGGAACAAATGAAATACTGACAAAGGATCATGAAAATATAGGGTCTATGCTTGCCGGTTATAAAACAGATATCTAATATCCTTATCTATCTGACATATCCATTTAAATAATTCATTTGAAACAACGATATTTTTAAGACACATGATTTGATATCCGAAAATGAGTGATAATATTACGAATAACGTAGACAACTCTATTAAACTAAAAAAATCCCTATCGTCTGTTGATATATTTCTGATAAGCTTCAGTGGCATGGTGGGCTCTGGATGGCTGTTAGGAGTTCTTGCAGGTCCGGCCTACGCAGGTCCCGGTGCCATTTTGACATGGATTGTCGCGGGTATATTCTTCATTATCCTTGCACTTGTCTTCGCTGAATTAGGGACATTGTTCCCCTATAGCGGCTCACTTGTAAGATTCAATGAATTTTCCCATGGCCCTGTAAGCAACTTCTATCTTGGGTGGGCATACACGATAGGTGCGATTGCCACTCCACCGGTAGAAGCTGCTGCTCTCACAGGTTTTTTAAGCAGCTATGTGCCCGGTATTTATAATTCGTCCATTTCACTTTTGACCCCCCTCGGAGTAGTATTAGCCCTTGTCCTGCTCGCGATCTTCATTGTAGTGCAATATGTTGGTGTAAACATATTTGGGAAATCTAATGCAGTGATGACATGGTTTAAGATGGGTGCAATAATACTTACCATTATATTTGTTGCCGCTTTTATATTCCACGCCAGTAACTTCTTCACCCTGCCACATGGATTCTTCCCATATGGGCCATCATCAATATTTGCAGCCATGGTCCCTGCCGGGGTTATATTCTCATATGAAGGTTTCAGGCAGGGGCTCGACTATGCAGGGGAAACAAGGAATCCAAAAAAATCAGTGCCTTTGGGAATGATAAGCGCAATGCTGGCTGCCATGGCAACATATGTACTGTTGCAGATAGCCTTTATTGGTGCCATTAACTGGAAAGCTGCTAAAGTTCCAGTTGGTGACTGGAGTGCCCTGCTTGCCTCTAAATGGTCGGCAAACCCGTTTTATTATGCATTTCACTCCACTAATGAAATCCTGCTCATCGGATTTTCAATATTCCTGATCATAGTCGCTGTAATTTCATCTGCAGCAACACTGGGCGTATATGTGGGATCCTCTGCAAGATCCCTTTACGGAATGGCACGAATGAATTATATACCAGCCTTCTTTGGAAGAATACATCCCCGATTCAGGACTCCATGGATATCCCTGGTTATTACATTCATTATAGGAGCTATGTTTCTTCTACCATTTCCAAGCTGGTATGCACTTGTGGGAATAAACTCATCTTTCACAGTTTTCGCATATCTGGCAGCCGGAATTACTAATACATCATTGAGGAAAACAGCACCAGAAATGCACAGGCCATTTAAAACGCCATTTCTCACAGTCATGGCACCCCTTGGATTCGTAATTGCATCAATGCTTGTTTATTTCGCAGGATGGAGTATAGTTTCACTGTTACTCCTTATAGTTGACGGGGGCCTTCCAATATTCCTCCTGAGCAATTATGGGAGAAAAACTTTCAATATAATCCTCAGGACAGCATCACTGTTCTCTCTCGTGTACTGGGTGATATTCATATTTATCGGTGCTGTATATGCCCTCTCATTGCTGCCTTTCCCAGCTTATTTTACACTATTTTCTGCAACGATAATAATAACACCACTGGCTCTTTACAGGCTATCAGGAGGAAGTGCACAAATACACCTTAAGGCATCTGTATGGGTTGTGGTTTATAGCATATTTCTGGGAATCATGTCATACTATGGATCGCTGGGGGTAAATATAATTCCATTCCCATATGACTACATAATTTTCGCAATTATTAGTCTTGCAATTTATTTTATTGCAATAAATACAGGATACCATACTGACAAGCTTAAGGAATACCAGGCTACTGGAGGAGTGACAAATGAGTAATTAATTATTGATATTATTCACCATAATAATAAAATTTATATTTTTTTATACGTTATAATTGAATGGAACTTTTAGAATTTTACAGACATTTTATTTCTTCTGACTCAAAAACGAGAAATGAAATGCTAGGGGAATTGAAGTCATTGGAAATTAAAAAGCCCTTTAACTGGGTATCTGAAATATTTGAGAAATTATTTGCAGAAAGTAGTAAAGATGCCATAATATATATGAATGAAAGCACTGGCACTGAAAGGAAAATATCATATAGAGAATTTTATGAAAACTACAATAGATTTATAAATTTTCTCAGGCAGATGGATATTAAAAAGGGATCAAACATCTATATAATGGCAGGTGCAGTTCCAGAGCAGTGGATTATCATGATGGGTGCCCTGAAAGCAGGATTTGTTGTGATTCCAACAGCACCGAACCTGACCGAATACGAGCTTAAATTCCGGTTTTCACAGGATCCTCCTGATGTAATAATATCAGACGTGGCAAATACCGGTAAGCTGGAACATGCCCTTTCTACAAAACCCTTGAAGATCGTCATTGGGGAAAAACCAGGATGGATACGATTCAATGAGATAAATAAGATGCCACCGGATTCAGAACCTGCCGATTTATATGAAGATGATCTTTTCATAAAATATTTTACATCAGGCACTACAGGAATGCCAAAGGCTGTTAAGCACAGTTCCATCCTGTACCCACTGGGTCAGCTGAGCACACTTGCTGCAATAGGAATCATGCCTGATTTCATCCATAACAACCTGAGTTCGCCTGGCTGGGCAAAATTTGCATGGAGCTCATTTTTTGCACCACTATGTGCAGGTGCAACTGTACTTTCAATCGACTATGCAGGCCGTCTTAATTTCGCCAGGTACCTCGAATTAATAGGAAAATACAGTGTAAATTCTTTCTGTGCACCTCCAACTGCATGGCGTCAGTTTCTTTCCTACAAAAATGAGAATGTTAATCTTGCAAATTTAAAGGAAACGGTTAGTGCCGGGGAGCCCTTGAATGGTGAAGTGATAAACAAATGGAAGGAACGCTATGGAACAACAATAAGGGATTTCTATGGACAGAGTGAGTCAACCGCAATGGTGGCAAATCTGCCAGGCATGAAAATTATACCAGGATCAATGGGCAAACCGCTGAATTCATATAAGATTGTACTTGTTGACGATGAAATGAATCAGATTAACACTCCTTTCACCATAGGAAACATTGCTGTTGATAACTATAAGGGAACATATGGCCTATTTCTTGGATATTCAGACCAGGAGAAAAATTCAACTGTATTTGTTAACGGGCATTATCTTACAGGAGACAAGGCATACTTTGACGACGGAGGGTATTTTTATTTTGTCAGCAGAACTGACGATGTAATCAAAACATCGGATTACCGTGTCGGCCCATTCGAGGTTGAAAGCGCAATTATCAAAAATGAAGCTGTTCTGGAATCTGCGGTCATAGGCGTGCCTGACCCAATGAAATATGAGAGAATTAAGGCATTTGTCGTATTGAATGATGGATACGAAAAGAACGAGGAAACGGCAAGATCAATATACAATACAGTTAAAACACTGCTTCCATATTATAAGCATCCAAGAATTATTGAATTTACAAATGAGCTTCCTAAAACCATCAGCGGAAAAATCAAAAGGAAGGAGCTAAAAGCCATTGAAATAGAAAAAGCTGGGAACAAAAGTTCTGGAGAATATGTATATCATTTCTAAAACTTTCTCAATTTATATTCTGTAAAATTGGAATTAGATTTTAGTCAATTTGTAGTGCATTTTATAATGGAGGCACACACAATTTCATGGATGTTGATTATCCATTTCATATTCAAAACACTATCTGTTTACTGACATTGAAGTCAATGAACTTTAATTATATAAGTACCAGGAAAGTTAATTTTTCCTATTTCATTGAAATCCGAATCCGAATATTATCATTTTACTTGAAATATTTTTATAGTATTATATATTTACATATTATGCTTATACACGAAACCGCAGGTATTACAGACACAGAATGTAGAATACAGTTAAACATAAATTCCCCCATTGGAGAAAATCTTAAAATTCTGGGTGGTGAATATTCCGTATTTCTAAAAAAAGAAGAGGATGGAATCTATATGAAGTCATTTATTGAAAAATCCTTTGAGAAAATGCTTGCTCTCAACCCGGGTGCTTTCCAGGAAATAGGAGACTATTTTTCGCTAACGGAAAAATTGGAATCCTCAGAAATACATGAGTTAATGGTAAATCTGAATTCTATTCCCACAGTAATGATGCATCAGCCATTTCTTTCAAATGGCAAGATGAATATACTTTTCTCATACCGCCATACAGTAGCAAAGGATGTTTCAAATACTCTCCTTCCAGTTGTTTTAAAAAATAATTTTGTTTATAATATTCGCATTCGTCCAACAAAGGGGGCAATGGAGACTCTTCTAAATATGAATAAAAAACGTCCTCTAACAGTAATTAGATTCAGCATTCACAGGGATGTCCATGCGGGCAAAAAATTAATGGACGCTCTGGAATCAAGCAATTCTCTTGGAAGGCTTGTTAATGATTATCTGGAACATGGCCAGTTCAAAATTGCAGTAGTATCTGAAAAACCCCTGGAGCTTCTTGAAGGGATAGAAGAGATACCGAAAATGGAGAACTCATACTGGGTAAGGGCAAATAATCCAATACTGGGGAAAATAATGGAAAAAGCAGCCTCACGGGGAATATATATTGATACAACATACATAAGGCCGGTGAAAAGACATATACAGGTAACGCAATTCGTCCCGAGCATCAGGGCGACGGAGTATCTTCAGATACTTTTTAATACATCACTTGAAGAAATCCAGAGAAACGATGTATCAGTAGAAATAGCAAGTCCACTGACAGAGGAATTGATTGAACTTATTTGAATTAAAAATTAATTATGGTTCTCTTCTCCTTTGTGTGAGTAGCTCTATGGAGATGAAATCTAAATAAATCACTGGAACTATGTTGCATGGCTATCGTGATATCGGTTATTGCCATGAACATCCTGGGAAATAGGGATTGTTTGTGAATGTCAGTGAATTTTACCGGTATCAAAGTTCCATAGCTCTTAATTATTAAATTTGAAAGGCTAAATTTCTCGGAAAAGGCTTTGGGACAAATTTATTCATGGGTTCCCCTCAGTATTTTTTCATCATCTGAGGTTAGTTTCACCTCTCTGACATGCAGTGTAAGGGAATACTGTTCCAGGAAATTTAATACCTTTGCAGCATCCTCATTCCTGAGTATCAGAACTCCTCTTAGGAGCTTTCTATGAGGTATGCTTTCCAGCAAACCATGCCTGTGGTACTTATACTTGCCATTCCCTGAGGTTGAATCCTGTCCATAGAACTTCTGCATGAACTTGTTTATTGTTCCATGAGCTGTCTTCTCTGGAAAATGAAAGAGTATCATTGTTCCATTCATTATGTGGAATAGTACACATAACTATTTAAACCTGTTCGTTATACATATATGTGGCAAAGAAGAATATAGAGGATCTGAGGAATCTTGTCAAATCGGTAAGGGATAAATCCTTCCCCTACGAGAAAAGGGATCAGGCCGAAAGGAACTGGCATCTCTATGACCAGGCACAGGTGAATGAAATAGCCGATGTGCTGGAAACAATCAGGGATGTGGTTAACATAGCCTCTTCCCGTATTCAGGAGGAGAAGAGGGGAGCTGGAAGGCCTCCAGTTCCAGCCTCAGACATAGTCAAGGTTATGCTGATGCAGGCATACTTCGGCATGCCCAACCGCATAGCTGAGGGATTTCTTAGGCTGTTCAGTGAAAAGCTTGGGATATCCTCAGAATTTTCCTATAAGACCATAGAGAGAGGCTATGAACCCGAACGATCAAAGAAGCTCCTGGATGAGGTTCTCAGGATCATGAACGAATCAGGCAATTCCACGGAGAAGATATTCTCCACAGATGGAACAGGTGATCCGGCAACGATGAAGGCCAACTATGAATCGAAGAGAAGCCAGCAGAGGATCGAGAAAGAGAAGAAAAAGGAAAAGGAGCAATCAGATTCTTTTCCCCACACGAAGGGAAAACACGACTTCCAGTATTCATCATTTTCAGTGGGAGTCCATACAAAGATGATAGCGGGCCTATACACCACCGATGACCACTCAATAGGAGAGCTGTCCATGTTTCCAGGTATAATGGCACAGACCATAGACCTGTGCCCTCAGATAGAGACAATGTTGGGGGATGCACTGTATTCAAGCAGGAAGATCTGCTCTACTGTTGATGGATACGGCATAACTCCCTATTTCCTTCCAAAAACTAATGCAACATTCCGTTCCAAAGGAGTGCCATCATGGAAAACAATGCTATATGGATTCATTGATAATACTCAATACTGGATGGAGCAGTACCATATGAGATCAATATCAGAATCTGTGAATTCAATGATGAAGAGGAAGATGCCTGTAAAGATAAGGAAGAAACTGTCTCAGAGAAAGAAGACGGAGGAGACTCTCAAGATCAACATGCACAACCTGAGGCAGTACAGCTACCTGAGGCGTACAAATCCGGAGATGATAAAAGATTACCGGGGATTCCCCTCAAAATAATATTGTCCCAAAGCCCTCGGAAAACGAAGATTTATATATAATATATAGTAAAGTTTTAAATATTCCATGCAAATAATTGTTAGTGTTTGAAAGCATTGATAATAGCCCAATCAAGAAGGTGCATTTGAGAATCACTGCACTTTCTTCAGGTGGAAGTTTTCTGGACGGCTATGATATTTCTATAATTTCCATAGCTGTCCTTGTTTTGCCATTTTCCCTTACCTCAATAGATATAACCCTCCTTCTGGGTTCCACTTTGCTCGGTATGGTCTTTGGAGGCGTCTTTATAGGATATCTAACCGACATTAAAGGAAGAAGATACATCTATCTCTGGGACATGGCTTTCTTCATTTTATTTACATTTCTTACAGCTATTTCTTTCACTTTTGTACAGTTAC
The DNA here is from genome assembly GCF_000496155.1 of Ferroplasma sp. Type II. Classification (NCBI taxonomy): domain Archaea; kingdom Methanobacteriati; phylum Thermoplasmatota; class Thermoplasmata; order Thermoplasmatales; family Ferroplasmaceae; genus Ferroplasma; species Ferroplasma sp. Type II. The sequence continues at coordinate 25,054 of NZ_KI542685.1, read as the reverse complement.
TTGTTTTCAGGCTTCTATTGGGCATTGCCATTGGAGCCGACTATGCAATAAGCCCTACAATAATAGCGGAATTTGCCCCTGCCAGGCATCGTGGAAAGTTGCTCAGCTTTTCAGGAGCCGCATGGTTTATAGGAGCATTTGCAGCCTACGGCATAGGAGCAGCTCTCATTCCCACTGGTAGCGATTCGTGGAAATTTATGTTTTTAGTTGGAATAATTCCTGCAGTTATCATCATGGTTATGAGGCAGGGGGTACCAGAATCGCCTAGATGGCTTGCAAATCAGGGAAACGCGGCAGATGCAACAAATTCAATGAAGGAGATAGACAATTCTACAGCAGTAATAATATCCGCCAAAGTAAGGAAGACAAAGTTTAGTGATCTTTTCAGTAAAAAATACATCGCTGCAACCTTTTTTGTTTCAATATTCTGGTTCATTCTTGATGCGGTAACCTACGTTATAGCATTATATGGGCCAACGATACTGACGCAAATTGGAATTAGCTCTGATGCAGCCTCAAGATATGCTACTTTAATTGCTTTAATGGCAATTATAGGCGCTGTCATTGCCATTGTACTTATCGACCGTTCCGGGCGGAAAAATCTTACTTCAGTGGGATTTGCAGGCATGTTTGTAACCCTGATAGCTGCTGCTGCAGTTTTCCGTTATTTCCCTGATATAATGTTTATAGTCCCACTTTTTGTTATTTTTGAAATAAGCCAGGAACTGGGTCCTGGGATCACCTCATCCATATATCCCCAGGAGCTGTATCCAACTGAAATTAGATCCACTGCACAGGGATTTGCCACAACAGTAAGCAGGATAGGGGCATTGGCCGGAATATTCTCCTTTGCCATAGTCAAAGATATTTATGGACTAGCAATAGCCCTGGTCTTCCTTGGTTTGCTGTCAGCCTTAGGGTTTGTAATAACACTGCTTCTCGGGAAGGAGACAAAGGGAAAATCCCTCGAGGATCTGAGTGATTACTGACTTTTTCCATGGTCGTTTATTAACCGGATCACCAGGTCCGGCCTGTCAGATGCTATTGCATCAACACCAGCATCCAGGGAAGAAAGTATGCTTTTCTCATCATTTGGTGTCCAGACGCTTACCTTTATTCCCCCGTCATGGCATTTATCCACATAATTTTTAGAAATCCCCTCATAATTCACGGAAATCATATTGCAGCCACAGTTTTTAACCATAGAAACGGGGTCTACAGGAAACCCTGCTATAAGGGCAGCGCAGTCCGCTTCCGGAAATTTCTGTTTAAGGAGCAATAGAGCCTCATGGTAAAATGATATGAATGTACATCTTTTGAGTATTTCCTGCTGTTCATATATAATTTTGAAAATAGGGTTTATGGTTTCTATTGATTTTAATTCAATGATTAACCGTGTATCCACATCCTTTATCAATTCCTCCAGCATGGGTATCTTTTCATTATTCAGCAATATTATTTTCTTTATCTCATCGCTGGTGATCTCAGATATTTTCTTATCTATGCCCGCCATACGTTTAAGATTTGGGTCATGCATGACTGCAAGTTTTCCATCCATGGTCAGTTGGACATCACATTCAACAGCGTCAACGCCTAATTTCTGAACGCCTTTGAAGGCGGAAATCGTATTCTCAGGAAATAGCATACCTCCACCACGGTGTGCAATTACAGCAACATCTCTATCTTTGTATTTAAAAACCATAGTATTTCAACGTGAAGGTGTATAATAATATTTGTCTGGTACCTTTACTGTTTCAAAAAAAATAAAAAATATTTTATTAAATTTTCAGTCTTTCACAAAAGTTGCTGTAATTTCTTCCAGTTCTTTCCTGTTTGTCTCTGTTTTCTTTCCCATCCAGAAAACGGTTACCAGGGTAGCACCGAAACATATGGCAGCGTATGTGAGAAGCATTCCAGGAACTTTATAATAAGTTAACAACAGTGCGCCGCCAAATATTCCTATAATACCTGCCACTCTTATGCCCCCAACGCTTATACCCTGACCTATGCCCCTTATTTCGGTCGGATAAAGTTCAGTGGAAAGGGAATATATCACAGGAATGTAGAAGGACTGAATAAATCCCCCTATGGCCAGTGATGCGAGCATCAGTGGAATATTGAAATGTGCTGGGGATGAAAAAATAACCATGGATATGAGTGCAATACCCAGGCCAACTGCACCTATGACTATCATTTTTATTCTTCCAAGTATATCAATCAATTTGAAGGCTGCTATATTCCCTAGAATTACCGGTATTACCCAGGCACCTGCAGTAAAGAGTAAAGCGTTTGACTTCGGTATACTAAGTGAGTTCAGAAGAACCGGTGTAAGCTCAAGCAGGCCTGATGCGGGTATGTTAAGGAGCATCACAAGAAATAGAGGAATAGTCACGCCGAATATATATGGTTTCATGAGTTTCTTCTCAGGTTCTATGTATTTTTCATACTTTGGAAGATTCTCTCTTGATAATCCAATTTCATCCACTACTAGCTCAGCTTCATGGATTTTATTATGCACTGCAAGCCATCTTGGAGTTTCTGGAAGCTTTGTCCTTATTGCTAGTCCTATTATTGGCGGTATTACTCCAAGCATGAATAGTACTCTCCACTGGATCGCTCCAAGAGGGACTAGCATGAATGCGATAATATATGCAACCAGTGCCCCAACATTAGCAATAATCCAGAAGAAATCGAATGAGGAACCACGTTTGTCCGGTTCAACAAATTCCGATAAAAGCGTTATTGCTGGAACGTAATCAGCTCCTATTGCAAATCCTACTATAACTCTGAAAACAAGAAGCGAATAATAATTCGGTGCCAGTCCGGAAAGAAATTCAAATATTATGAATAGCAGGAGAGTAAGGATGAAACTTTTCTTTCTCCCTATTTTATCAGACAGGAAACCAAATGAAATGGCTCCAACAAGCCCTCCAATAAATGTCATGGAGCCGAGTAATCCGAATTCCGGTGTCGTGATCTTTAATGATGTTATGATACTTGCCGATGCTCCTCCCACAACACTGGTATCAAATATATCGGTAAAGGCCCCTATAGCTGTTGCAATATATAGCAGTCGTATAAATTTGCCAAACAAATTGTTATCTATAATTTTATCCATCACACCTGATAATAATTCTATTATAAAGACATATTGTAGTTGATATAACTTATTTGTCTTATTATATTAAAGTATTTTGTAATATATTTAATAAATAATATGCATTGCAAATATGATTAATAGTATAATATATATTCAAAATAGAAAATATTATAATATTATTAATACACATGTAAAAAAATGTATAATTATCTAAAAAATTCAATTTTAATTTTTTCTATGGCATTATCAATTTCTTCCTCCGTATTATAAAAGTGGGGGGCTATCCTCAACGAATCCCCCCTGGCTGATGTTATAATCCCATATTTCTTCTTAAGCATCATTTCGGCTTCTCCGGGGTTCCTCACTGGTATGGCTATTATATTGGCAGACTGATCTGGGGTGATGGTTTTTATGCCTTTCTGATCCAGAACTTCCAGTGCATGCAAAAATAGTTTCCTGTCTTCGTGCTCTATATCTCCGTAATTATCCAGTATCGTTTTCATTCCCTCTATGGAGGCGTATACTGATGGAATTGACCATGTTCCATTTTCGAATCTTCTTGCCCCCACAGCGTAATCCAGTGATTCAGCACCAAATTCAAATGGATTTTTCTGTGAAAACCATCCTATATCCGCAGGTTTTAGTGTCTCAATAATTTGTGGGTTGACGTAGAGGAAGGCAATGCCAGAGACTCCCAGAAGCCATTTCAGGTTCCCAGATGCAAGGAAGTCTATCCTGCTTTTTTTCATATCCATGTTAACACCTCCCAGGGACTGATAGTCATCTACATAGATATAGGAACCATTCTCATGTGCAATTTTTCCGATCTCTTCCACATCCTGCCTGAAACCGTTGAGTGACGACACATGTATTGCGGTGGCCATGAGTGTTTTCTGGTTAATTGACCTTTCATATGCCTCCGTTTCTATTAGGTTATTTTTGCTCTTTATTGTGTTTATATGAAGACCAAATCTGGAATATCCATTCAGTGCAAAATTTGTTGTTGGGAACTCCATATCTGAAGTCACAACAGTGTTCCTGTCAGAGAAATCGAATGAGCTCATCAGGGCATTAAATGCCGATGAAACAGAATAGAGAACCGCAATATTATCCTTATCTGCGTTTATTATTTTTGCAAATAGAGACCTTGCCTCATCTACCTTTTCTGTCCAGAGATCCCATGGATTTCCCAGGTTTATTACATCATCTATGTATCTTTCCATAGCATCTTTTACGGTCTTCAGCATTGGTGATTTGGAGCAGGCTGCAAGATGGTTTATGTTGTCCAGGTTGTAAAATAAATCTCTTATTTTTTCTTTATTCATATAATTCCTCCCTTATCTGTGCCGTTGAAATATCCTTTTTCTTTATAAATACATATAAAAGTGCCACGATTCCATAAACCAGAATTATTACTGGCCCATATGCTATTGGAAATGTCAGTGACACCACGGAATAGTAAATTGCCAGTACAATTATCACGGTGGAAATTGTAGGTAGCAATATATGGGTTGAAATTTTCATTGCATTGTATTCCTTTTCCTGACTGAATTTGGAGTAAAGAGAAAAGTTAACCATTACGTGTATTACCAGAGTGGTAACAGTGCTTACAGTAGCAAAAAATAGGAAATCATCAAAAAATCCATTGAAGAATCCCTGCTCGGCATAATAAAATATAATTGATGAAATCAGTGATAACCCGGTAAATATGGCAAGAATATATCCAAGCGCTATGTGTGGTGATCTGTTTCTGTTATGTATTAGGGACAACCTTCCGGGGAGCATTCTGTCTCTGGCCATGGCATATATGTTTCTGGACAATGCAGTTACCATGGTGACGAAGAGCGGGTATACAACAAAAAAATTCAGTATGAAGAAAATATCATCAGGAAGATGCCCGAATCTGCTAATAATTATGAATCCTGGATATATGCTGTTGCTGAATGATGCCATATTATTGATACCCCAGCCGGCAACCATTGCATATGACCCAAGCAGATATATTGAGCCCATAATTAAAATTATATAAAGAACAGCATTTCCAATGGATTTCCTGCCTGCCTTTGCTTCCTCCCCCAGAGGGACTATTGATCCAAACCCTGCAAATGACAGGTAGCTTCCTGTTATAAACCCAAGGAAAACACCCTTTATCCCAATTCTGTAGGCAGTGAATGGAAGGAATCCTATCTTTGGCGACAGAATTATTATGGCTATGGCAATTGATACCACAAATATAATCTGTATCATATTTGCCACTATCTGGGATCTGTACGATAGTTTAATTCCTTTGAAAACAACATAAAATGCCGGTATAGAAATAAGTATTATATAGAGATAACTGAAGTAATCCGGAACGTTCAAACCACTAACAAAACCAAGTGTAGGTGAAAATGTAAGCACATAATAGCTAAGTATAAAAAGTAGATTGGCAAATTCATAGAGAATATAAAGAAATGCCGCAAGGGATCCTGCAGTCATTCCAAGCCCGTCTCCTATGTATCCATAATAGCCGCGGGCACTTGCTATTTTCTTTGAATACTGGTATATGGAGTTGCCTGCAAGCAGTGATGCAAAAAGCCCAATTATAAATGATAGGGGAGTGGCTCCCAAAGCAAATGCTGCAGCCCCCAGTATTGAACCGCCGAAGATGCCTATGGGAGAAAGCTGACCCATTGCCTGAAATACAAGACCTCCTGTTCCAACAGAATTTCTGTCGAGAATATTGATATTACTCATATCTGAAATTAAAAATAAATCATATTTAACACTTAGTAAAATATTAGAACATCATTCTTATCTTTTATAAAGTAATAACGGATAAAATATTTATTTTTACAAAAATATTACGAAATTTTTTTAACTTCAATGAATTTACCTCTTATGGATGCTGAAATATCTAAGGTAGACCGAACCATAATAAAAATACTCATTAGAAATAGCCGGACAACTGTAAGGGAGATCTCAAGGGAAACCGGGATATCCGAACCCACTGTGAAGAAAAAAATAGCTGGCATGCTTGAACATGGGGTAATTGAGGAATTTGCGTGCAATATTAATATGGCAAAATTTGGGTACCACCTTTCATTTATAACTATGGTCAGGATTGTGAATGCAAACAATTCAGAAAAAATAGCTAAAAAATTAATGAAAATCGGTGAAATATATTCAGTGGATATGATTACAGGGGAATATGATCTCATACTTAGAGGGTATTCTAAGGATCAGGCTGATTTATACAACATTCTGTCCAAAATTCAATTTGTGGAAGGCATTGACCATCTGTTCACAAATATAATAATAAAATCTATGGGCACAAAAACTGTAGTGCCGGAATAAAAACACTATTCTTTCATTGTAAAATTTTTAGTTATGCCATATGGATCCCCACTTTCAAGGTTAATCAATCCAGTTCCATTCGCAGGCACACCGCCCTCTATACCATACCTGGTTAGAGTCGATGAAATAATAGCCTTTCCATGTGGCATATTCACCGTGTACATGTCTGAATAATCCCTTTTGTTTTTGTCCAAGTAAAAATTTTTGAAATATATTTCAGGTTTTTCTTCACCTTTATCCAGATGGAGTATTATAAGATTAAGGGAACTTTCGGTGTATTTTTCGAGATTATCTACAGAGGAAAGTCCTTTGACAGCAATGTACTGGAGTGCAGCCTCAGTATCATTGTAAATCCCATTGATACCAAGATATTCCATAATCGATTGTTTGTTAACAACACCATTATGTGCCATATAGAATACTTCCTTGCCATTTGAAGCCGTGAATGGATGTTCAAAAATCGGTGAAACCAAACTTCTGTCATGTGCATTCATAGTATGGAAAACACCAAATATCTTCCCCTTGAAT
>NZ_KI542685.1:10955-18040 GCF_000496155.1 Ferroplasma sp. Type II | reverse complement strand
CTGAGGATCCCCCTGTTTCATTGCCGAATTAAGGTCTGATTCGCTTATTAATCCAGAAGCGATTTCATCCCGGTATATTATTTTTAATTCATCCAGTGTAATAAACTTTGACTGTTCTGGCCTGTCATATACAAATATTATCCATAGAAATACTAATGGCACAGAGAACAGGGCAAATAATAAAAAAACATCGTGAAAATTATTGTGGTAAAATAACAATAGAGGAATTGCAACAGCGGGGGCCAGGAATGTAAAGAATGGAGATGCGGAGTTTGTTACACCGGCTCCGAGCCCTCTTTCATGTCGCCCAAACCAGTTCCCGGTAAGTTTATACACAACTGTATTGGTAAAAGATTCAAAAACTCCAAAAATAATAATTGCTGAAGCAAGTTCAAGGTATGTGGATGATAATCCAACTCCAATTGTAACAACAGTAAAAGCAATAAGGGGAAATAGTCCACCATATCTGGCCCCTATTTTGTCCACTACCGAACCACCAACAAATCCCATGACTATCCCGGGTCCTCCAGAAAAAATACCTAGAAGCAGGCCTGTCTGATATAATTTTAAATTAAGCTCCTTACTTATTGTAGGCATCAGTACGGCAGTTTTAATCAATTCAAAGAGCAAAAACCCGAAGAGGAGAAATGTCATGGCGTCTACAATCCATCTCTGTCCTTTCATTAAACCAAAATATGTGTTTATACATAAATGTTGGCATATAAATTTAATCCACAAGCCAAATAAGGAGATATTTATTGAATATTTAGTATCATTACAGCAGTAAAAATGCCCATACTATTGATACTGTAAGGTCTTTCATACTCTATCAACTGAGAATTTTCATTAATCTTTTTGGTCTTTCTCTCATTGTTTTATTTGGAGTACCCCCTACAAGGGTATTCTGTGCTCTTGATATGAGAATTTGATGATTAAACAATAATTCAATTTCTCTGTCACATTTACTTTATGAAACTTCCGTTCAACGTAACGTTTTGCTTTATTTACAATCTGAAAATTTCAGTGTTTAGAATAACAATAACATTCTGGAGCACTGATTTAATAGGGCAGACCAATATAAACAGAAGCAAGAATAGTTAACAAGTATTGCAAATGAACATATCTGTTATAAACATATTATTATGCAATATAATGGACAAAATTGTCCATGTTAATACATATTATATATGCAATGTTTTGAATAATGCAAAATAGAAGTTAGATACAGAGTATTGTCATAAAAGCAATTAAGGTTCTGGACTGATGCCTGACAGGAAAATGCTTGTGTGGAATATCCCTATAGGAGGAATAACAGGATTGATAATTTACTATTCAGAACCAACGTTGTGACACAATCTGTTAAAAAGCGTTGTTGACTAAGAAATTTATTCTGAGGTGTTGCCACAAAATTATGTATGGACTCAAGGGGATTTGAACCCCTGCCCTCTTCCATGCCAAGGAAGCGATCTACCGCTGATCTATGAGCCCTGATCTGTGTATCACTATATCTGGTATAAATTTTATCATATTAATATTTCCTCTCTCCAAGAAGCAGTTTTCCTACATAGGGAACATATACTGTCTGTAGTATTATGGATATTAACACAACAAATGAAACAGATGCATATATTATTGTCCCGTATTCTATGAGGATCTGTATGTGGTTAGCCTCTCCAATGACAAATGGTACAGTTGAAAGTACCACAGGAACAACACCCCTTGGACCTACAAGGGACATGAATGCCTTAGTCCTATTGTCGAATTTTATTACGTTCTTTCCCATGTTTGCAAGCCCTATTGATATGAATACAGCTATGGGCCTTATCAAAAATATAACAATCAGGGATATAACAAAGCCTAAAACTATATAATTAAATATCTGTGTTCGTGTCAGTATGCTTCCAAGCAGTATAAATATTATAGACTGGGCCATAAAAGACAGATTTTCATTGAAGTTTGTCTCCCTGTTCCAGAATATGCTTTTGTCTGAGTAATTTCCGATAATTGCACCGGTGGAGATTATTGCAGGAAACGGCGTTATTCCCAGAGCTTCAAGGGATGTAAATTCAAACAGTACAATTCCCAGGGTCAGGGCAACGAGCAATGATTCAAAATTAAAATATTTATTAAGAAAAATTATTGCAAACCCTAAGGCTATTCCAATGGCAGCCGGTATGGCAATTTCAAGTATGAGGAATGATCCGAATCCCATTATCAGTCCAACATGGGAAGTAAGAAGAGTAAAAAATGATGAGTACGACACATTAGGCGCAAGTATGCCTATTCCCAAGCTCAAAAGTATGATTCCCAGCGGATCGTTGAATAGGCTTTCACCAATGAGAGTTCCGGATATGTCATCCCTAATATTCAGCTTTTTGAATGTAGGTATGAGCGAAGCAGGGTCAGTAGGAGATATTATTGAGCCGAATATGAAGCCCACTATAAAAGGTGCACCGGTAAGCAGTGAAAAGAATATTCCTGCACCAACTGCTGTTACAACCATGCCGATAGTATCCAGTGCCGCTATCTTTGTAAAATATTTTTTGAGTATCCTTGGGCTGAAGTTATGTGACTCATAATAGAGGATGATTACAAGCCCCAGCATACCCACTCCAATTGTTGCAAAGGATGATAGCATGTATATTGCAAAGCTGTGGTTAATGAATCCCAGTAATGGTCCGAATATGAGACCCATTACTATGAGGACAGGAATGTAAACCATTGAAGCTTTTCTTGATATTGGTATGGAGAAAGCTGCAACTATAAGTATGAAACTTATTTCGTAGTAATCATAGGTGACTGGGGAAATAATCATCTCAGTTCATTGCCCTTGGGAGCTCCCTCTTGTGCATAGATCTCAGATAGAGCTCCATTAATTTTCCATAATCAGCCTTAAAGTTACTGTAGTCAAATATGTCTGCGAGTGCTCTGTCAATTTCTCTGTAATTCATTTTAAGTTCCTCCTCATCGTACTGCCCTTCCCACAGGCCTGCTGATGGCCTTTTATCTATGATTGATTGGGGTATCTTCATTATGGATGCTATATCCCAAACATCTGTTTTGTACAAGCCCTCTATTGGTTCTATGTCACATGCCCCATCGCCGTATTTTGTATAGTAGCCAAGAAGGTATTCTGTCCTATTTGTCGTGCCTATTACAAGTCCACCAAGAAGATTCGCATGGTAATACAATATATTTGCCCTGATTCTGGACCTCACATTGCCTTCGATTTTTTTGTCAGTGGAATTTAAAATATTCCTGTAGGACTGAAATATATTTTCTATATTTACTTCAATTATTTCTACTCCAGTGGATTCTGAAAGCATTTTTATATCGTCGTAATCCTCCTGTTTTGTGTATCTGTCAGGCATGAATATGGCCTTAATTTTATCCTGGTCAATTGCTGTGGCAAGGAGCGTGAGCACGAGGGAACTGTCTATGCCAGAGCTTATTCCAAGCACTGCATATTTAGATCCTATTTTTTCCTTTAAAAACTCACGTATAGCCTCAATCCTGTTGATATTTATATTTTTCACAATATGATAATAAAATAGAGTTAAATAAATATTTAGTTAATATGGCTGGATTTTCTTAAAGGCAAATGTTAGATTTCTATCAGACGGGAACTGTTTGCAATATATAGCACATCAAAATATACGTGACAATCCTTAACAGATAAAAGAAAATAATAGTATATATCATAACAGGGAGAAAAGGTTTGATAAATAAGAAAGGTCTGATGATCAGAATTCCAGCATCCAGATACCCTATAGGAATTTCCCTTTATGATAGCCTGAATTTTAATATATTCTCAGCTATATATAAATAAAAATTTGTCATTTCACAATCCCGTAAATTTTATTATTTTTATTTAATATACGTAAAAATATTGATATATTTGTCAATTATTTAATAAAAATAATTTAAATAATTCATTATAGATATATATGGTGTAGTGAATCATAATATTTAAATATTCTTTGGATATCAGATGTAAGAGCAAAAATGGAAAATGTAAAGAGCATTTATATAGAAAGTAAAAGTGAGTTAAAGAGAACAATCGGGTTCGCAGACATATTTTTTATGTCATTCGGAGGCCAGGCTCCGTTTCTTTCAATGTTAACCTATGCGACAGCTGCATTAATTTTAACATTATTCTTTTCACCTATAGTTCTCATTATTGGTACGTTGGTAGTTCTTATTAATGGTGCAGGCGTATATTACCTGTCCAAGAAGCACGATGAGTCGGGGGGATACTTTAATTATGCCTATAAATCACTATCGCACAGATTTGGATTTGAAACAGGATGGCTATACCTGTTTTATTCATTATTGTATGCCGGAGGATACATAGTTGGATCAGTATTTGTTTTGACCTATGTAGTGACGCCATATATTATTATCCCACCTGTTGCAGCTTTTTTTATAATATTCATACCAACTGCCTCTTTCCTTTTGCTGGGAATAAGGCCATCATCTAAATACGCAGTATTCTCTGCCAGTATTGAATTGCTAGTGCTTGTTGCAATAATAATAGGTGCTTTGTATGGTGCACACTTCTTTGTATATAATCCATTCACTACTATTCCATCACCTTCAATAATATTCCTTGGGATCTTATTTGCAGTGGGAATACCAACAGGTTATGGTGCGATTACACCAGTATCTGGGGAAGTCAAGAATGCCAAGGTAAACGTGGGCAAAGCTGCAATTTTAGTGATTATAATAGGAGGATTATTAGAATCCTTAGTGCTTTATTCTTTAGTGGACTATGGAATAGCCAGTCACTCTTTCTCTGCACTGGTAACTTCAAATATTCCAGTAATAACTATTATGAATCAGATTGCAGGGCCAATAGCATTGCCTTTACTGTTATTCGCGGCAATAAATGATGGAATTTTAGGGTCTCTGGCATTTCTAACGGCATTTTCAAGGAATTTATACGCCATGTCAGACAGGGGAGTCATTAGCAAAGCAATAAGCAAATTAAATGTAAAAACAGGAACTCCTGTCATAGCGGGGTTGATAACACTAATTGCGGTCTTTGTACTACTCATTCCATTACTGTCTTTCGTGAATTCATTCGTAATATTCCTGGCACTGGGATCAATAGCAGGCTTAGGGAATCTAATGGTTCATCTGACAGCCAATTTCTCATTATTGAAGGTAAATCTTCTAAAGGGAGCGAGGAAAGTTAGAGAGTTAGGTGTGGGGCTTTTAGGAATACTGGTCTCAGGATTCGTGTTTATATATTCTCTACTGACCTCTGATACATATATAATAGAACTGGTATTAGGTTTCGTAATTCTTGGATTTATTATACTGGAAATACTTGATACCCATGACTATTTTAAAACTGGTAATGAAACACGGCTTTAAAATTTTTAAAGTACCTCTAATTTTTTAATATAATTATTTTTGATAGCATGTCCTAGATACAAAGGACCTTAATTGATATAATGATGCTCATATTTGCAATGTTATGAACAATGCAGAGAAGAATGGGCTACTGGGGCATTCTATTTCAGAAAGGCTATTATCACTACAGATAACACTATTGCTGTTCATATGCCACATAAAGCCTTCATTTAATCTTTATTGTAAATTTCTGGTCGTATTTACTTTTCTACTTAGAAGGGACGAACATGCCTGGAGTTGTAGGCTATACTCCTATATTTATGAAAACATTTCACAAAATGCTATAAGTTACTACATACAATCCACATTTGCTCTATTACTTCTTAATGAAGTATCATATCATATCGGGTGTGTAGACCAATCATCATATTAAATTATTAAGATACCCAATTTTATCACACACCGGATATAAGAGTATTTCCATTTAAATAAAATAAGCCAACATTAACAGAATATTATTAGAATTTTTCCAATTTTATACAAATATGTTACATTAAGTATTTTAATCAATGCTTTTCCGGGTGCAGCAAAAGAGTTCTTAGCTAAAGGTTTATATAATATGAAGTGGTAACTATTCAATGAATCCTGTAGTTAAGTTTATACTATTGGCTCTGCCATATTTTTTTATGGTGGCAGGAGTAACTATATATACAAGGGTTAACCCAAAACTGGGAGGGATACCTTTCTTTTACTGGTATCAACTTGTATGGATATTTATAGCATCAGCCCTGACGTCAACGGTCTATTTTATTGAAAGTAGTGAAAAGAAAAGGAAGGTGACGAGATAATGTTCACGGATTTAGACCTGGCGCTGTTCTTTGCCATTATTATAATAGTCCTATTTGCCGGTTATATGGCATATTTCTGGAGAAAGCCTGTAGATATGGATGCCAAGGGCGAATGGAGCTTAGGAGGAAGAAGATTTGGAACAGTAGTTATGTGGTTTCTGCTAGGTGGGGATTTATATACAGCATATACCCTAATTGCCGTACCAGGAGCCGCTGCCACCGCAGGAATAGGAGGGGGGGCTTTTGCAATGTTTGCAATAGCCTACGGTGTAATGATATACCCCATAGTATATGTAACCATGCCTAAGCTGTGGAATGTTTCAAAGAGGCGCGGGTATATTACTGCAGCAGATTTCGTCAAAGATCGTTTCTCATCAAGGTTCCTTGCAATGCTTATAGCACTGACAGGTGTTCTGGCCGAACTGCCCTATATAGCTTTGCAGATTACAGGAATAAAATACGTCCTGGCCGCCCTGGCACTTCCCATAACGGTGAGCCTTATAATCGCATTCCTTCTGGTTGCTGGCTTTACATTTGTTAGTGGATTAAGGGGGCCAGCACTTACAGCCATAATAAAAGATGCAATTATATGGGTTGCTGTAATAGTAATCATAATATATATACCCATTAAATTGGGCGGTTTTGGTGCAATTTTCGGCAAGGCAGCAACAATAAGTCCACATCTTCTAAACATTTCGCCTGTAATAGATGTAGGGTATACCACACTGGCACTTGGTTCTGCACTGGCATTATTCCTTTATCCACATGCCATTACTGGTACTCTTGGTGCAAAGGACTCAAAAACTATAAGGAGAAATGCCTCACTGCTTCCACTTTACAATGTGCTGTTAATGTTCGTTGCTATAATTGGAATAATGG
>NZ_KI542685.1:6152-10905 GCF_000496155.1 Ferroplasma sp. Type II | reverse complement strand
CGGTGCACTGGCATTCTCCCTGGTACCTGCAGCTTCGGGTGAAATTGTTTATCTTCAAACAATAGGAGGAGCCTTTATAATGCAGACACTGCCAGCAGTATACCTTGCCCTATTCACCAGAAAACTGAATAAATACCCGGTAGCAGCAGGGTGGCTTGTTGGCCTGACTACCACAATAGTCATGCTTGCAGAGCTGGACTTTACGAGCTCCCTTTACAAGGACTTCCATTTCGTCTATATAGGGGTATTTGCACTATTGTTAAACCTCATAGTTGTGGGAATAGGCATGGCCATAATGAAGGGAATGAATAAAATGAAGGATGAAGGAATAATAGATAACTCTGAATTCGAGGACATCGAATAAATTATTTTATTTTTTATTATTATCAAGGATAATTTTTATTTTATACCTTACACAGTCCATAAAGCGGTCGTGGTGATCATTTCTCTTCTTAGCTATGTAGTCAAGAATTCTAGGATCATTTAAAAGGTTATTAACATCCATTTTAACTAAGAGTTTCATCTCCCCTGTATCCGGTATATTATTTACCTTTCTTTCTCTTATCAACTCACTTATATATGGATCAGTCTGCAGTATCCATTCCTTAATGATTTTTTCTATCTCATCCTTTTTAATTCCCAGTGTTTTTGCTATCTGCTTTACCGGTTTGTTGACGCACCTTAATCCTGCAACTGCCTCTTCAAGTTTCTGGTTCATAAGACATGATACATTGTGCATACAAATATTTACGTAAATCAGTATTTTGAGGGATTTATTATATTAATTTATACAATTTCTATGTATGGATATAATATATATTTAGTAAGGTTTTTATAATTTTATAGGTTATACATTTATGAAAAAATTATTGGCAATTGTGGTAACCGTAATTTTTGTTGCACTGGCCTTTGCTGCTGTAACATCTCAGGGAACGACAGCACCAGCGGCACCGGCAGCTACATCTGATGTTTCACATCATGTGGCTTCCCAGGGCAATAATTCAAAGTTATTGGCTATAGAGAAACAGCTTGAAGCGAATGGAATTCCCATGAAAGATGCAAGCATACCAGCACTTTATAACAAAATTAGCAGGCAAAATGGTGTAATAGCCCCATCTTACAAGAGTGCTCCTGCACCTATGGGAATTGGATTTTATGGAACTAAGAACGTTTCTGGAAAACTTGTGGGATATAATTTAACAACTCCCAGTGTCATGGCCTCTGTCGGAATTCATAATATGAGCCAGTTCTATGTACTGAATGACGGGCCGACCAGTGAGACATTCCAGCTGAACTCCGTCCTGACAAACGTTACACTTTTCGGAAATTCCAACTATACCTTCTGGACACAGAATGTTGCATTCTATTCTGAAAGAACACATACAGTACAGTTCCTTACCAATATATGGAATTTCTCCTCACCGGCATTTACAATGAGCAGCAATGTATTTCATTCTGACAATGGAATACTAGTTGCGCCCGTTTTCTACTATGGAATAGGCCCAACAATACATGTAACTACACCTTTTAAACTGAATCTGTACCTAAACTCTACAGTTGTTGACAGAGACAGTGCTGTGTATTTCAACTATTCGATAATGAGCGGCCACCATATGCAGTCCGGTTCATATAACTATGCCATATTTAACTCAACATATGGTCAACCATCAACCTTTGTAGCGAAAAAGCCTGAATACCTGGCAAGTGGAACAACTGTCACTCCTACGGGATTCATACCATATGATTTTGAGATAATGGCCGGGGGACCAGGAGGAGGAAGCACAACATCCATATACAATGTAAATGCCACAATGAATTTAAAATACAGGAACGGAAGCAGATATGTCAACGTGCCATCGGCCTATGATGTTGGATCTGAAACAGGTGAAACCTCTGAGGGAATCGCTGTATCATGGGTACACAACACCGCACATCTTACTCCAGGACCATCCATGGTCTACGGAATGTGGAACATATCATCCAGCAATGCCATGACACATTATAGTGGAAAGGTGTCGCCTTCCAATGCCTTCATGTTTGTATCATCAGGGAATACATTCAATCTATCCAATGCACAGTGGACTCCTCTTTCTCTATCGGGGAAGTATAGCTTTACATTGCCTTCAGGTCAGTACACAGCCCAGGCACTGCTGAGCAATTATAAGAACGCATACTTTAGCTTAGGGCAGAACGTTTCATTAAGGCATGACTATGCTATGGGAATATACACGCCCTTATATGCCTTTGACAATTCCCAGATTGCAAACATATCCTTGTATGGAAATGGAAGCCCTGGAAATCCCTATATGATTGACAACTACCAGGTGAGGCCTATAAGCCCGCTGTTTGAGGAATTCAACGACTATGCCTTCCCGGTATTCGCTGGAGTTCTGTTGCACAATACCAATGCAAGTACAGTCATGGAACATATGCCTTCGATGTTCATAAAATACACAAGCACCAATCCAACATATGAACTGTACCAATCTTTCTACAATCTCCCAGCATACAACTTCCTGAACTATGAACTGTACAATGCTTCCAATGTGACGATATGGAAATCATATGACATAACAGGATATTTCTCCAGTTCCCTATCGGGATTCCCTGTAGGCAATATAGTAATATGGAACTCCACCAGGGATCTGGTAGGCGGGAATGTATTCAATGTAATGGATAGCGGAATACTGGTATACAAAAGCCCTGGTGTAACTGTATGGGGAAACTACTTCCTGAATGCACTGCAGACATATAATACCAGCTTTGATCAGGTAACTAACATATGGGGAGCACCACTGGGAATAGCCGAATTCAGCTCTGGAGATACAATATACAACAACTTCGTTAATACTGAAATAACAGCATACAGCCCGGCTTACTCCATATTCTCAGGACTTCCTGCTGTTTACATAAATATGTGGAATATACCAAAACAGCCAGCACACATTGTCCATTATGTAAATGGCTTTGCACTGAGGGGAAGCATAATAGGAACGAGATACCAGGGAGGAAACTACTGGGACAACTTCAACGGAACAATACCCTACAACAATGACGGGTTAATAACCTACGGTGGAGATTATGTGCCCTTATACTACAGTGTGTCATTCTTCAGCTGGTGGTAAAATAAAATATTTTTTTAATCTTTATTTATAATTTTTAACTCCTATATTTTTTCCTTTATCCAGAAGTTTTCCAAGCATATTATCGTATTCCTGTAAAATATAAGAATACTTTTCATTATTTTTGATAAAATTCTTCATTGAATTTGTATACGGAGCAAGGAGTTTGTTCGTGAAGGAATTCATCATTATATTTATTGTTTCCAATTGTCTTTCAGATACATCTGTTTTTCTCAGGAGTTCCTCGATTTCCTCTTTCTTTATCTGTTCTGCAAATTTATAGAATGTTGATATGATCTCGTCTGATTTCATTTCATTGATCTTTGATGCGTAAAGGCTTAACTGGTTTTCAACTATTTCTTCAGCTTTTTTTACCTCCAGTTCGCGATGTTTTCTTGTGTCCTTAGATATGTTGTAAATCCTTTCCAGGTCATAAAGCTTGATAAACGGATTTTGAGTTTTTTCTATATTCGGAGGATTCGAAAGATCTATGAGTATTTTGTCGGAATCAACTCCAGAATAATTGGAATTATTTATTATGTATTGTTTTGATGAGGTAGCTGCTATAATTATCTGGTTTGATTTTATGATATTATCTATATCAGAAAGCCCTGAATATGCTGCACCGTATTTTATCGCCAGGTTCCTTGCATGGTCTAAGGACCTGCCAGCAACAGTAACCTCTACTCCTGAGCCTGCAAGGTAATTTAGAAGTGCAGTGGCCATCTTGCCTGTACCTATTATGCATATCCTTTTTCCGGATAGCCCATATTTGCTTTCTATAATATCAAGGCTAATGCTTGATAATGATGTTTTTCCATGTGAAATGCCAGTCATCGTTCTCACATCCTTGCCCACAGAGATAGCTTTCTGGAAGGTATAAGATAGGAATTTGTCGGATTTTCCACGTTTTGTTGACAGGTCATATGAGGATTTTATCTGCCTGAGAATATCGTTTTCTCCAAGGGCCATTGATTCTAGGCCAGATGAAACAAGGAATAGATGGCGAATAGATTCAGGATATTCAAGATGCATTGACCCCTCAATGCTGCCTAGTATTGGTTTCTCTGATCTGAAATATATTTCGACACGATTGCACGTTATAAGGATAACGTATTTTTTGATTGACCTGAATTCCATCATAGATTCAAAATATTGATAGTCATGCTTGATTATTTCAGCG
Source organism: Ferroplasma sp. Type II (assembly GCF_000496155.1). Taxonomy (NCBI): domain Archaea; kingdom Methanobacteriati; phylum Thermoplasmatota; class Thermoplasmata; order Thermoplasmatales; family Ferroplasmaceae; genus Ferroplasma; species Ferroplasma sp. Type II. The sequence goes on along the minus strand of NZ_KI542685.1, from coordinate 6,600 downwards.
AAACGATCAGGCGTATCTTTATAATTCCATGAAAGTAATTCAATATCTTCCATAAGACAACAAACATAAATGGTAATTTGTTATTTAAACAAATTGGTAATTAAAATGTATTGTGGTAAATAGTTTAATACTAAATTATATGATGGTAATGGTGTGATAATATTGGCTGGGCTATTTGATTTTTAAAAAAAATAAAAAATGTTTAAATAAAACGATAGAATTACGGGAATACTAGGTTGCCCCGATAGTGTAGCGGCCTATCATACAGGCCTGTCGAGCCTGTGACACGGGTTCAAATCCCGTTCGGGGCGTTGGATATATCCCTGGTTGTATTCTTATTTTTTGTCGAGGCAGTAAAATCAAGCCTTTTCATATTCTTGCGCAACGCCGAAAATGCATCCTCCGCATCAGGCTGGATGTAAACCAGTGTAGTGTCCAGTTTCTCATG
>NZ_KI542685.1:2021-6102 GCF_000496155.1 Ferroplasma sp. Type II | reverse complement strand
CAGTAAAGAGGAAGTTTGGAGAGAACTGTGTAAGCAGGTCTACAGAAGGATTGAAAGCAGAGGGATACCAGAGGCTCTGGATATATGACTATATAAACCAGAGGGCAAAGATGGAGGTAAATCAGATGAATTAGAGGCTGAAAAGGAGAATAAAATCAGAGGAAGAGTGGAAAAAGAAGAAATCAGAATATTTGTTCAACAGAGCAAAAAAATAAAAAATGTTTAAATAAAACGATAGAATTACGGGAATACTAGGTTGCCCCGATAGTGTAGCGGCCTATCATACAGGCCTGTCGAGCCTGTGACACGGGTTCAAATCCCGTTCGGGGCGTCTTCGTTTGTAAACGAGTATATGTTTTAACATCGAATACGAACATTTAATTAAACTATTCTTTCATTAAGATATTAATAGAATTCTCAAGAAAATAAAAGTCAGCGGTGCTCTCTAAACATGTGATTCGCCCAAAAGTCCAACCGACAGGTCCCCATCTCCTCTTTCCGGCCAATTTCACCAGGCAGTAAGTTTTTCTCATTTTTGTGTGTCCGTCCAGGCAATTAGAGACTTTTTGTTTCATAGGTTATAGTAAATACGGACTAAGCATATATATAGTTTTCGATGATGTTCACTAATGAAAGATATATCGATATCAGCGAATGTGGAAACCGACGACCAGTAAAAGGCTAGGATAATGACCCAATTCGACAGGTTTAACTTTTCTGACTTTGTGCGTGCGAAGATCAGAGAAAGGTATAGCGAATTCATGACCCGTGCAGAGTACATTAAGTTTAAGAAGTGGGTGGGGAAATAATGAAAGAGAAGATTGATATAATACTGTTGAAGGAAAAAGCCCTAAAGTTTCCGGAATCTCTCACATCCCTTGATATTGACAGGCATAACATGAACATTCTTAAGAAAAATGTAAAAAAAATACAGCGACAGGGGGAAGAATAATGAATTATTCGTTATGTTTTCTGTCTTCAATGCGTTCCATTTCATTCCGTGCGGAAGAATTGACAAATTCTGAAACAGACCTGAAGCCTAATTCTGAATACTTTTCTATAAAATTCTTAATGTTAAAAAACAGTTCTTCTGGAATTTTCACATCTTTATACGTTTTCGCCATGAATGTCTCATATTATAAGAGTATAAAAAAGATATTAGACATATATGGCGAAATATTTATAATCAAAAAAGTATTTAGACATATATGTCTAACAAGAGGTGCAGAATATGAAAGTCTGGAAAGACATTAAAATTCCCGCGTCATTATTCGATGAGATCCAGAAATTTGTAGCAAAGAATGAGGCATATAATTCTGTCTCGGACTTTGCACGGATTGCATCCATGAAAGAGCTGGAAAAGTTGGAAGGCGATAAAAAATGAAATCACCGATATTAGCAGGTATCACAATAGAGCTGGGGGAGTCAAAATGACCCAAGTGTCCATTGTACAATTGAAGCACAAAGCCCTCAAACTCCCAGAACCTGTAAAATCGCTGATTCTGTCAGAACCCGACACTATGGATAGTAATGAGTTAATATCTAAGCTGGGAACATGGGACAAACTCATAGCAATGGGGGGCACTCAGAAATGAAAAATTTTACTGATAGTAATAAAGGCAGTTCCATTATTACTACTAAGAATAATGAGAACGAGGATAAAAACATGTCGCCCTCTGAAAGGATTGAAATAGCCAGAGAGACAATAAACTTTTTAACGGCTTATCCAAGAATAAGGGCCATACTTGTATCACCACATGATAAAACCCCATTTGAACACGCCTGGCAGAGTTCCCATAATTATCCGGTGTCATCCGAAAAGGTATATAACTATCTTCTAAAAGGAGGCAACTGGGGGTTGTTGCATCCGGCAGGCATGTCTATTGGAATTGACGAGGACAATGAAAAAATAAGAAATGCGGCACTATCTCTGGGGGACACTGCAAGATTTAATACTGGAACACCAGGGCATTTTTGTGATCTATTTTTAATCAAGGATGAACCGGTAGGCAATATTCCGTTAATAGATGGGGCTTATATAAGGGGGAAAGGTGGCCAGAATCTTGGGCCGGGTTCTATACACCCGAATGGCAACATATACGGAAGTATATATTTACATTTAGTCCCCCCTGTCGTTGTAACCAAATCTGAATTGTTAGAGGTATTCAAACCTTATATCAAAGGCAAAGAAAAGCTGTCAAAAAACGATTCAAAACCGGAATATAAACAGCCGTTAAACCCCTATTCCCTTACAATGAAAGACCTGATTAATGTTTCCGGTTTTAAGCAAAGTGGATCAAAATATCAGGGGCCACATCCAATACATGGAAGCGCAACTGGAAATAATTTTGTTGTTGATTTCGAGTTAAACGAATGGTATTGTTTCCGGCATGGCACAGGCGGAGGGCCTCTTCAGTGGATAGCCGTTTCCACGGGGGTTTTTGGATGCGAGGAATCGGTTCCTGGAAAGATAAAGGGAGATTTGTTTTGGCAAGTGATAGCTGCAGCCCATAACAGATACGCGTTAAGCTATGAAAAACTTGCAAAAGCCTTAGGGAGTGCATAAAATGGCAAGCAAAGATAACAAAGATACAGCAGAGGATGCCAAAAGGAAATTCAAAGAAGCTGAAATGAGGGAAAATCCTATTGCGAGGGCCTTAAAGCTTCTTGCGGGCACGGATACGGATCACGCTTCCGAGGAAAACGGAAAGGGCTTCAACAAAACCGACACGGAACTGGGGCATGCACTAGCCAAAAAAGAGACCTTGACCTATGAAGAATTGAAAACCGCGAAAACTATTCTAAGGAAATACAAGGCACAACTGGGTGCGAACCTCTATCTTGAGGTTATCAACTTCACTCCAAGCAACAAAAGTGATGCAGAAAAACAGGAAAACATGAGTGCCATTTATAAAACACGCTTTAATCTTGATGGCTTCCATTATGCCGAGTTTTCAGACAATGGGCAGTTCAGGTTTCTGAAGTATAGGGATGGTTCCTTCGAGGTTGTGGATAGTGTCGAGGTTCCGGATCCTGAAGTTCCTGAAAATAAGTACACTGTAATGCCGGCTCCGCAGATAGCTCAAACAAAGAAAGATAGAATACTTCAGGAAGAGGAAACGGAATCCGTCAAAGTTCCTGGGAAACCTCAAGAATACGATTCGGACTACGGACTCTTCAATGAGATAAGAGGATTCATTCACACTTACGTAGAACTAAGGCCGGATGACGAGATTGTTCTCTCACTATACACGATGAAAGCTGTCCTCTTTGATGCCCTCAAGGATTCCTCCTTCCCGTTCGTGCACATGATTGCCCCATACGGCAAAGGGAAATCTCGCCTGCTGACTGTCCTGTGTGAGTTAACCCCATACGGCTTTTATGCCATAGATATTAAGTCAGCGCCACTTAAGAGGGTTTCCGAACTCTACAAAGTAATATTGTTTGTTGATGAGAAGGGACAGATGGACCAGGAAACTTCGGCAATGATCAATGCGAAGTATAATCGCAATTCGATCGTGCTCAATGCAAGCACCGAGATACAGTCGGGGTTCAGCTCCATTATTGGTTACTCTATCTACGGCCCTATGTTACTTGCCGGGAGAGAGCCGTTCAAGGACGATGCGATAGAATCAAAAAGCTTGCAGATCAACATGGATTATGCATTGAACCGTGAGGATATTCCCAGAAAAATCAAAGGAAAGGTATATGATGGATACATAGCAAAGGCCCGGGAACTCAGAAGCAAGTTGCTGCAATTCCGTATAAACTGGCACGATAAAATAAATAATGTGCAGCCAAGTGAATTCCTTAAGAAATATGAAGACAAGACAGAGCCCCGGCTTTTCGAAGTTATATCATTTTTCGAAGATCTAATCGAGATAATTCCGGAAATAAAATCCGAAATCACGAAGGTTCTGGAAGACCAGATTATAAGAAATGTTGAGGTTGCCAGAGGGACTCCTAACGGCATTATAGCTGAAACAGTTCTCAGCAAGATCGATTCAGGCGAAGATCAGTGCGAATATACAATAAATGGGAAAGCACATACGGGGATATATCTTACCTCGATCTATGAGGA
>NZ_KI542685.1:0-1667 GCF_000496155.1 Ferroplasma sp. Type II | reverse complement strand
AAAAATAGGGATAGCAAGTCATAAAGATAAAAATGAGGAAATAAAAACTGATGAACATGAATAATGCAAGGGAAGCTATACGGGTTATGCAGCCGGATGGCACAATCAAGATTGTGTTCAGAATCGTACATGAAAATCCTGCCAAGAAGGAAGAGGTTAAAGAAGTATCTTATTTTTACCTCCTTGATGGTGAAACCATACATGGAAAGATGTCAGGAGGTGTATAAAGAAAGCAATATATTTTATGTATGAGGTTTCCGGACGATTGGTCGATCGTTAAACTAGATATGTTTAGTCTGATTTACACACAAACGCGTAGAAATAATATGATTGCTGACACAACCGCTGTGCAGAATTATAAAGTAAGGATAACTAAACTATAATCAAGATTAAAAAAACAGATAAAAGAAAATTTTTATATTTTAACTTGATTTATACAGACGAGATGTGTGAAGTATGGACAAAAACGAAATAATAAAATTATTTGACAAAAGTAAGGATAAAAAAGGAAAATATAAATTTATAAAATTCCACCAGGACTCTACATATTATAAAACAAAAGATTTTACATTGTTTGAAATCGCCAATGAGAATGAAACTGATATATCCGATCTCAATCCTATGAATTATGACAATTTAGAAGATTACGCACAATTTAATAAAAAAGATATTGCAGCATTTACTAGCAACGCCGACGTGGAATGTTATTTATTGGTAGAACATGATAAAGATGCAGATTCATATAATTTAGACTTGGTTAGGGTTTTAAATGATTTTGCGAAATGCAATAAAAAATGCCCTGTATGCAATACAATATTTCAATATACTGCTACATATGAACGTGGATTTTCAGATTATGAAAATTTAGAATGTCCGATATGCAAATATAATTTTGGGGAAATAAGAGCTGATTGGGGAATTGGTTATAAAATTTTAAAGGAAGGTCATAAAAACGAATGATACTGGATTAATTAGCTATATAGTAGAAATAAGAGAGAAAAGAAAGTCTGCCACCGCACACCACTTATAACATGTGATGCATCCTGCTTAAAGCTATAAACAACGACAAGTATGGATATTATTACTGTAATAAATACCATATCTAAAAAAGGATTAGAAAAAAGGTATATAGTAAAATCACAGCATAAAAAAGGACCAAAATTAATGGAAAGTGCTATTGTGATTAATTTACATCGAAGCCGTTATGGAGTGTTTTCGAACTGTGCTTTTAATATAACGATATTTTATATTCAATTATATATTCATTTTCAAAATACAGATTAAGAATGTAGAGGGAAAACACCAATCTGAAGGGTGACGACTTTATTTCATGTACTATAAAGGAACATGTATAAACATACAAACGTTATTGACGTGATAGTGACAGATGAAGAAGGGGTATTTTGTAGGAAAATCCGTATGAGTAAAGTAATACTACTGAGGGATAGTAAGACACCTGATGCAAATTTTAGACCAGATTTTGTGTCTGTGCTTGAGAAAAATGCATGCGATGATAAATGCAATAAAAAAATTAGAGACACCAAAGAAAATAAGGGTATATACCCGTCTACATACTTAGTTTTCCATATAGGAAAAAAAGAAATAATTTGGATTTAGACAATATTATTAAATTCTATATTAATGGAGTTGAAAGAAAACAAAAACTC
>NZ_KI542684.1:0-19115 GCF_000496155.1 Ferroplasma sp. Type II | reverse complement strand
TAACCAAGAACGTAAAACCTTTTTGTATCGGGAAATATATGAACCTGCCTTTCCTTCACTTTCCATTTTCCTGACAAAATCCATAAAGTCATTTCTTAATTTTCCGGACTTCGCATCCTGAATAATAGTATCTGGAGTAGCCCCTGTAAGCTCACAATAATAGCCAAGCCCTCTGAGGTAAACAGTTGCCGTAAGATATGATTTAGCATTGAGGTTCCCAAACCACCGGCTTATTTCCTCATTCTCTAACAAATGCTTGTATTTCGCTACGAAAGTCATAAACGAATATACACTAGAAATATATAAGGTATTCGATTATGAACATCTATGGGTCTGTCCGGATTTGGACCGGAGTTTCCAACTCCCGAAGCTGGAAGGATACCATGCTACCCCACAAACCCTGAATTCTTAATCAATTAGCTATATAAATAGTTATTTTTTCATTTCTTTTCTTATGTAAGCAGCAACAAGCTTAGCATCCTCATCTCCCAGCTTATCAAGATTAATTGCAACATTCTCCATGTCTTCCGGGCGGTTCTGCCCGAGTTTATATTTTGCAGTTATTTTATTCACTTTAATATTAAATCCCACAATCTGCATAACCATTCTGGCATAATAATCCCTTTTGTCATTTCCCTGTTTAACCCATTTCCTGTCGTAAAACTCAGAGAGTTGAAGAAGGAATTCTCTGGTTTCATCATAATTCATAATTTCCAGTACACCGTCCATCCTTATGGTCATATAGTCCCATGTTGGCACTGAGTCCGGGTCTTTATACCATAATGGCGATATATAATGATGCGCACCGGTAAACAGGGCAGTAACTTTCTTGTTCTTTGAGTGGTACCACTGCATATTTGCCCTTGCCATATGACCCCTTAATATTATATTATTTCCTGTGGAATCAAGCAATAATGGAATTTGAGTGTTGTATATTTCCTTATTATATACGCTCAGAAGAATACCAAAATTATTTTCATTGACAAAATCCACAATCTTTTTTATATCAGTTATCCTGAATTCGGCTGGCACGTACATTTATTTATATGGTTAAATCTTATAAAAATATTTCTTACTGGAACATCAGGCAAAAGTCATTCATCTCTGGATGCATGATCAGGATTATTAAAGACATTAAAAAATAATCATATACCACCTAGCGATTATGAATCATGGATAGTTTCCCATTTTACACCATGGATGATTTTGAATTCAGTGGCAAAAGAGTGTATCTCAGAGTAGATATAAATTCCCCTATTAATCCCATAACAGGTGAAATTGTTGATGACACCAGATTCAAGCACTATTTGGATACCATTAATGAATTGAAAAATGCAATGGTCGTCATTGTTGCACATCAGGGAAGGCCAGGAGACAGTGATTTTGTTAGTCTGAAACAGCATGCACGGCATATGGGAAGGCTTCTGGGTAGGGAGGTCAAATTCGTGGATGCACTTATAGGAACAGGAGCTGAAAAAGCAATTAAGGAGATGAAAAATGGGGATATTATCATGCTGGAGAATTCAAGATTTTATAGTGAAGAAGTGGTTGTAAAAGATGATATTGTATCTCAGGAGAATACACATATTGTTAGAAACCTCTCACAATTCTTTGATTATTATGTTATAGATGCTTTTCCCGCTATACATAGGGGCCAGACAACACTCACTGGTTTCAGGAATGTGGCACCTAACATAGCAGGAAGGCTAATGGAAAGTGAAATCAAAAACATCAATAGATTCATGAACTCCAAAATACACCCTAAACTTGCTATAATGGGCGGTGCCAAAGTCGGAGATGCCATAAAGGTATCAAAGCCATTTCTTGAAAAAGGCATTGTGGATGATATAATATTTGGTGGTGTTGCCGGAAACATATTCCTCTGGGCATCTGGGGTGGATATTGGAAAGAGGAATAAAGAGTTTATTGCAAAACAGGATAAAAACTATAAATACCTTCTAGAAGAATGCAGAGCATTGCTGGATAAATTTAAGGAACACATCTACCTGCCAGAAGATTTTATACTCAATCCTTCTCAGACAGAAATAAAATTAGGTGAAACTGTTCCTGATAACGAACTACTTGCTGATATAGGCCTGAATTCAGTGAAAAGATTCAGCGAAGTGATAGAAAAAGCCAGAAGCATATTTCTTAACGGACCCATGGGAATGTATGAAGTGAATGAATATTCTCTGGGAACAAGGGAAATTTTCAATGCAATTTCCCAGAGCAATGCATCTAAGGTTGTTGGCGGTGGTCATACAATAAATGCCATAAATGAATTCGGGCTTTCAACATCCATGGGATACATTTCAACTGGTGGTGGTGCCTTAATAAATTATTTATCCGGTGAACCTATACCAGTTATAGAGTCACTTGTAAAGAACAAGGAAAAATTCGGAGGTAATTAAATGGCCGGAGAAAATGAATTAATGGAACAACTGGAATATTTGAAAAATTTAATGGAAAATATAGATTCAAGAATGAATCTGTTGATGAAAACACTGGAAGAATCCAGTGAAACAATTGCACTGCTAAAGGATAATGATTACCAGAAATCAAGCGATGTGAAGATATCAATTGGTTCTGGGCTGTTTTCAAAGGCCACACTGGATACTGGTAAAATTATAGTTCCGGTTGGTTCCAACGTCTTTATAGAGGAAGAAAGAGAAAAGACAATCAAAAGAATGGAGGATAATATAAAAGGTCTTCAGGATACATATAGCAATTTAATAAAGCAGAAACAAACTGCTCAGAACAATTATGATGCTCTGGTATATTCCATTCAGCGATCCCAGGAAGGAAGCAGATAATGTTCGACAAACTAAAAAAGAAATTTTCAGATATATTTTCCGGCAATCCGCATGACACAACGGAAGAATCGAATATCGTCAAAAATAAATCTGTTAATGAAGATGTAAAACCAGAGAAAACAATAAAAAGAGATGAACTTGAAAATACCATAGAGGAAACACTTCTTGAGGCGGATGTTAGTTTCGATGCTACTGAGAAGATAATAAGGGAACTGAAGTTAAACCTGGGAAAATTAAAGAGAAAGGTGGACTATACTACAGTGGAATCCGAATTGAAGAATGTAATAAGGGGAATTATAAACAATAACAATGCCGGTGTTATAGATATTCTATCAGTTGAGAATAAACCCTTTGTCATACTGTTTCTTGGCATAAATGGTACGGGCAAAACCACTACCATTGGAAAACTGGCATATTACCTTAAAAATCATGGAAAAAGTGTTGTTTTATCTGCATCGGATACCTTCCGTGCAGGGGCTATTGACCAGCTTGCCATACTCGCAGGCAATGTTGGTGTAGAGATAATTAAGCACGATTTCAGAAGCGATCCGGCATCTGTTGCATTTGATGCAATAGACCATGCAAGAGGCAAGAAAGATGGATTATGTCCTTATAGACTCAGCAGGAAGGATGCAGACAAACAAGAACCTCCTTGATGAAATGAAAAAAATAAAGCGTGTGGCGAAACCAGATTTAACCCTGCTGGTTCTGGATGCAATGATAGGGCAGGACGTAATTGACCAGGCTACTACATTCTCCAGTGAAATAAATTATGACGGTGTAATAGTTACAAAACTTGATACAGATGCGAAGGGTGGGTCTATTATAAGCATATCCGCCGGAATAAAAAAACCTATACTATTTATAGGCATCGGCCAGGATATGGATGATATTATGCCATTTGATGTGAACTGGTACCTTAATAAGATATTCTCATCTTAAAAGGTTCATAACGGCAGATATAGATTTATGGTCCATATCCGTTCTGATTAATGGTATATTCTCAATCTCGGAAAGTTTTATTGCAAGCTCATCTACATTGCCAGGTTTTATGTATACCACAGCCGCAGGCTTCAATGGATGTGCCCTGATTGCTATCATGGGACTCCTGCCATATGAAACATCTGTAATGAATATGATTCTCTGGCTGGACCAGCCATATAATTTTGTATACTCGGCATATGAGAATTTCAGTATTGCCTTGATTCCATCAATCATAGTATAGCCCCTTATGTTCCTTTTCAGGTCAGCACCGGAACATGAAGTGCCATGGATTTTTGTCATTATGTACCTCAATTCTATGTCATGATCATAGTCCTTTATATCAAGAAGTGCGTCCGATGGTATTCCACTGTTATACCTCCTTAAGAGATGCCCTCCCCTTGACTCGTCAATTTTTATCAGCGCATCAACTATTTTCTTGATAGAAGTGGCACCAGGCGATTTTCGCCTTCCGGATTCATAATCGCTGATTACAGAAGGTGACACATCCATGAACTTGGACAGCTCCATCTGTGATATGCCAAATTCTTCTCTCCATTTTTTTATTGTTACCCCTGGCATGTCGGATATTGTTATTTCACCCGCTATTTTTTCGGTAATGTCCATGCCACATTATACCACTATTAAATAAAAATATATCCCTTCGATTATAATTGAAATGGACTTCACAAATTTATGATAATTGTTCCTTCTGGAGATGAAAAATCCCAGAAACAAACCCCATACACCACCATAGAAAACATGCATAGTATAATAGAAAAATGTGGATGGGAGGTAGTATTTTTCATATACATAAAGATGGAGAAGATATATGTTTACAGGAAGGCTAAATACAAGAAGAACAAGAAAGCCTGCAAGGATTCCTATAACTATACCAGATTTAATTGACCTTATCCTGAGGATAATGGCATAATATGAAATTATGGCCGCGAACAGTCCAACTACTGTGCCTACAAGAAAATGAAACAGGAGGCCATATAGAGTACCATAAAATCCCCCTATGTTAAGAAGCCTGATACCTATCGCGGTGAACTGGTAACCAGCCGGTAATGAATCTACAAAATCAAATAAATAAAATATTATTGCCTCAAATATAGCAGCAATGAATCCGGATATGGATCCGTAGTACAGGTATTTCTTTGGATTCATGGAATATAATTGCTTTAAATTACATAAATAATCCGGAAATACGAATAGTTATATATTCTGGAGAGTAGACAGCAAATTAATATAATCATATAATAATCTACATATATGGAATGTGAGACAATAAACTGGCTTAACAGGCATCATGGGAAGTATGAACTTAGCCATAGCGCCATGTCCCGGGTTGTCGATCTTAAGGAATATTTTGGGAAATGCACCCCTGGACATGAATCTGATCTTAGGGAACAGATAGGGAATCTACACAACATTGATGCTGAAAATATTGTGCTGACTCATGGCGCAACTGAAGCCTTTTCGATGGTTCTTTATCACCTGCATACCAAATACAGGACATTTAATGTAAACAGGCCTGAATATGAGATGATTTACAAAACTCCTAAAATATTTGGCTATAGGGAAGGGAATGAATTGTTTGTGGCCAGCAACCCAAACAATCCTATGGGAACACTGGCGGAATTCCCGGATAACTATTCTGCATGTATCATAGATGAGACCTTTATGGAATTTGTGGATAGCCTGGATCATTACAGTTATGAGAACGGATATATAGTAAATACATTCACCAAGGTTTACGGTGGAGGGGATCTGAGACTTGGGTATATCATAACTCCGGAGCCTGAAGATGCCATAGAACTTGAAGGGTTTAAGGGGTTAATAACAGAAGATGTTTCACCTATTAATGCTTCAGTTGGATATGAAATTTTAAAAAGGCATGATGAACTCCTGGGCAATGTCATGGAAATTATCGACAGAAATCACAGGATTCTGTTAAGGGAAAAGGGTAAACTAAAGTTTTATGAAGGGCGTGTACCATTAAAAATGCCTGTATCGTTCGTTGACTATTCTGCATATACGGACAAAGACTCGGACAGTGTAAGTGAGGATCTGGCTAAAAAAGGGATAATAGCCCTTCCAGCCAGGTATTTTGGCATTAGGGGAACTTATCTAAGGGTCTGCACCACTGGAACAGACTTTCCTGAAGCATATAAAGCCTTTGTAGGCGCACTGGAAGAAATGGAATAACCCTGTAGTTATTCCCTGCTGTATATTGCGTAGAATTCTGCTTCTGGAGTCATTTTGTCAAGTATTGCATAGGAATTCTCAGCATCGATCTTTTTCCGGCTGACTGCCCCCTTTGTCCTGTATACTTTAATAAAGTATCTGTGGTCTCCGTCTCCCCTTGGAGGGCATGGGCCACCGTAACCCAGCTCCCCGAAATCATTTATGCCCTGATAATATCCTTCATCTGTTATTTCCTTGTTCCCCATATTTTCTTCCAGTGTTATTATTCCGGCAGGCACATTGTATAATATCCAGTGGGTAAACAGCCCGGAAGGTGCATCCGGGTCATTCATGACTATAAAATAATACCCCTCTTCGTTTCTGTCATGTATTTCTATCTTGGGAGAGTGGTTTTTGCCACTGCATGTAAACTTGTCCGGTATCCTGCGCCCTTCAGATATTCCTATAACTCTCAATTCCATAGTTAACAATACATAGAATACTTATAAATTTAACTGAATTATAGGGAAGAGGCCATGATACCTTTTTCCATATGTTTTCCCAGGCGCATTGAATTGAGTACAACGGTTGTGGAACTTAGCCCCATAGCAAGCGCTGCGAATATGGGCAGTACATAATAGATTCCCAGTCCAAGGAGTGGAACAAGAACTCCTGCAGCCACAGGTATCAGTGCAGAGTTATACCCTATTGCCCAGCCTATGTTCTGTTTTATCTTCCTTATTGTATATTTTCCGATAATTATGCTGCCCAGGATATTTTTTAAATCGTTGTTGAGAAGTATAATATCCCCACTTGCAGTGGCTATATCGGATCCGGATGCCATGGCAACTCCCACATCAGCTGTTTGCATGGCAACTGTATCATTTATCCCATCTCCAACAAACATTACGTAACTCCCCTTTTTCTGCTGTTCCATAACTATTTCAGCCTTTCCTTCAGGTTTTATTGAACAGTAGTATTCCTCTATGCCAAGTTGTGATGCAATCCTGCCTGTGTTTTCAACAGTGTCGCCTGTCACTATTAAAACCCTGATATTGTTCCTGATGAGATTTTTGATATCTTTCTCAATGCCGCTGCGAAGGTTGTGCTCAACATTGAGGGAGGCCAGTTCATTCCCGTCAATGAGTAAAGATATGTGTTCTCCTGAACGCCTTGCCTCAAGGGTCTTACCCATGTATTCACCGGTTACGCCGATTCCAGGAACTTCCTTATATTGAGATATATCTAACTTCTCAGGATTCATGCCCTGTAAATATTCCACAATTGCTCTTGCTACAGGATGGTTTGACCCTGATTCTATGGAATACAACAGCGATACGGCAAGCTTTCTATCTCCGGATGTTGTGAAATTTATGATTTTAGGGGTATTGTCAGTGATCGTTCCGGTTTTGTCGAATATCACCGTATCTATCTTTGAAAGCCGGTCCATTGAGCTTGAATTTTTAATTAGTATCCCATTTCTGGACGATTCGTTTGATGAAATCAAGAGTGTAATAGGTGCTGCCAGGCCGATAGCGCAGGGACATGCTATTACTACAACTGAAACAAATACCAGTATTGAAATTATGAAATAAAGTGGATTGCCTGATGACCTTAAATAAAAATACCAGAATATGGCAGATGAAGTGGCTGCGATTAGAACTATGGGGACAAAATAGGAGGAAAAAATATCCGATATTTTCTGTATTTTAGCCCTTCCCATAGATGCCATCTGAATCAGTGAATAAATTTTATTTACAGTGGAATTTTTACCGGCAGCAGTCACCTTCACCGAAAGAGTGCCGTTTATGTTCATTGTTCCCGATGTGACATTTGATCCAGCCTTTTTAAGGACCGGTTCAGATTCTCCTGTCAGCATTGATTCGTCGATCTCTGAGCTGCCATCAGCTACTATCCCATCGGCTGGAACATTCTCTCCGGGCCTTACCTGTATAATATTCCCGGGTACGAGTTTCTCAATCATAATATCCCTTGGTATGCCATTATCCAGAAGATGCACCCTGTCGGGAATTAATGATAAAAGTGCACTTGCAGAGGAATTTGCCTTTCTTTTTGTCAGGTTTTCAATATAGTTTCCAGTGAGTATGAGTGTTATAATAAAGGCTGACGCATCAAAATAAGTATAATCCACCGGAAACAGCCCTGGGTAAAATGTAATTACAAGGGAAAAGAAAAATGCGGTGAGCGTACCCAGGCTTATGAGAAGATCCATGTTTCCCATTCTGTTTTTTACAGCAGCATAGGCACCTCTATAAAAATCGAGCCCTGCATAAAACTGCACCGGGAGCACAAGCAAAAGCAATACAAAGTTTTTAGATTAAAGACAAACAGATAACCAATAGCCATGATTGCTATTGAAAATGGCCATGCAACCATTAATTTTAATTTCAGGTTTTTGCTCTCAGCGTCCGGTTCGTCAAATTTATCCTTGCATCCCTGTGAACAGAAATAATACCTTGTTCCGTCTTGCTCGGAATATATTTTGGAATCTTCAGATACATACATGCCGCACACAGGGTCTACTGCCATAAATTTACCTTATGTATTTTATTGGGTTTTTTTCGAACTCCGCCTTGCACCCTTCCCTGCAGAAATAATATTTCTTACCATTGTATTCGCTTTCTATCTCCTTCTTTCCTTTCATTCCACATACGGGATCTGTTGCCATAATATCTTATTGTATAAGCATATATATAAATTGACCATGCATAATGCCAGTAAAATGACTTACTTTATTGCATTATTCTTTTCAAGGTATTCGCTCTTGCATGTTTCACAGCAAAAGTACATTTTCCTGCTATTCATTTCAATCGTCTGGGGCTTGCCTGTAATAATCCCATTGCAATAATCACAGTAGAGATCTATTTTCTCTGCGGTACTATTTAATACCCTGTTATATGCTATATTGATATTCTTATATTTTATATTGCTCGATAGTGCATCCCTGTTCATTACCGCAAGATAATTGCCATTCGTCAGTTTATAATATTCTATAATTTCATGATTATCCAGTCCATCAAGGCTTTCTATTTCTGCAATAATATAAAGGCTATTTTCAGGCTCTTTAATCTGTACTGTGTATCTTTCAATATAATTGTTATTCAACTTTCTGATAATATTTGATACTGTATTCCTGTTTAGAGTCAGCCTGCTGGATATTTCTGATATTGGCAAGCTTGAATCCTCAAGAAGAATCCTTAATACTCTGGACTCATTATAACTAATATTATTGTGCATAATGAACATATAATCTGATATTATATAAGCATATTGCCCATATTTTGTTTCTTTGTATGAGATAAAGTCAATAGTAAGGCTTTAATAACTATTCTACATTTTTATAAGATGAATATAAAAATAGGAAAAGGAACCATGGAAATTGGGGATAAGATAATTAAACTCATAGGGAACAAAGTTTTATCCGTATCAGTTATTGCTGTACAGGGGGCCTGTACAGATGAAATGTGCCCATTGATCAAAAAGCCCCAGTGCAATATAACAGAGGATTTTGAAATAAAAGATTCATACAAAATATATAATCCAGTTAAAGTGGAAATGCCAGATGAAATGTACTATTCCATAGATAAGGGGAGACAATGTGTAAAAGTAAAACTTTCACTTAATGGTAAAATAGAGATTAAGGGGCTATCATTGATCGGCGCTGTTTGAATGGATTTCTTCCGCCTCAAATTTTTTCTCTGCATTGACAGCAAAGTGTATGCCTGCAAAATAAAGAGCTATCATTGGTATTGCTATTACCACCATGGTAAACCCGGTAACGCCAGGTGAAAATATCATTCCGTATATAAGTGACCCGATAACTGCATATCTCCAGTTCTTCTTCCATGTATCTGCAGTGACAATTCCGAATCTGCTAAGGCCCACCATAAATACCGGAATTTCAAAGGATAGGCCAAATGCAATTGTATACATGAATATAAAGGAAACAAAGCTGGATATTCCTATGGTAACCTGGGCACCAACTCCAATATCAAATCTGGTAAATATTCTGAAAAGAATAGGTGCTATGAAATATATGCCCACAAAGGCACCGGCGAAAAACAATAATGATGCCGGGATTATTATGGACCTCAGCATTTCCTTTTCGCTGTTCTTCAGTGCGGGGTCAATAAATTTAGAAACTTCAAA
Source organism: Ferroplasma sp. Type II (assembly GCF_000496155.1). NCBI lineage: Archaea > Methanobacteriati > Thermoplasmatota > Thermoplasmata > Thermoplasmatales > Ferroplasmaceae > Ferroplasma > Ferroplasma sp. Type II. The sequence continues at coordinate 8,961 of NZ_KI542684.1, read as the reverse complement.
TATTATAACTGGCATGGATATAATCAGCGCAAGAGCCATACATGTATAAAAATCCGCCATGACACCATCCACGGGTTTTAAAACCAGAAGTGAAGTATTAGCTGTAAGTATATGTGATTTAAGCAGGAATAATACTTGAGCGCCTATATTATCATATGGATCGGGAAAAAGAAACATAAACCTGTGTCCAAGCAATGAAATGTATTGAATTCTAAATATAACAAATATTCCAAACAAAACGCCAAAAACTTCCAGTATTTTTAATATCCTGTACCTAATTTCTTCCGAATATTTTACCAGGTAATTCAGGAGTTCGTTTTCCATATTAATTTTGCTTTGCTTCTACCACATTTTCCGTTGCTTCCCTGGTAGTTGATTTCCCAAGTTTTGCGTTTATCTCGCCTATAATCTGGTCTATTGTCTTGTCTTTTATATCTATGTTGAGATCTTCTGCTATTTTCATATAATTGATCTGATCCTTGTTTGTATTCTGTGTTGCCTTTGTACCATTCCTCAGCTCGTTTTCAATTTCCATCTGTCCCCTCTTGAATTCTCCGCTAGCCTTTCCAAGATTCCTTGCCATTTCCGGAATCTTTTTTGTCCCTCCGAAAATAATTAGGGCAACAACAGCAATTATCAGTATATCCATATATGAATCAAACATTCTATACCACTACATCATAATCGGTATAGTATTAAAAATAGATTGCTTTTTAATTGAATATATTCATAAAATTGAATAAACATTTAGATACAAAAAATATTACCGCCCATGGCTAATGACAAGAATTACATTCCAGAGCCTGAAAAGCGGGCTTTCTTGAAGGGAGCTGGACTATCAATTGCGGCACTGATGATAGGTGGTCTCTCTGTGGAACGATACGTGGTGCCAAAGGATAGGGGTGTGCCAGTAATGGATAATTTTCCTCTTGCAATTCTTGAAGACCCCAGTGGAAATAGGATTACTACAGATGATGTGATAAAATATGCAGCTGCGAGCCCCAGTTCCACTTCTACTCCAATTCTAGTATTTAATTATCCACTTCAGGACGAACCCAACTTCTTGCTCGTTCTTAAAGGCGTTAAGATAACAACTCCCGACCGCAGTTTAGTTCCTTCTTCTGGTTATAGCCCAATACCTCCTTCCAGCAAAGCACCTATGGATGGTATAATTTACACTAGCTACGGGGGTTCTAATTATTCAATCATAGCATTGAGCGGGATATGCCAGCATCTTGGTTGCGTTCCACCTTTTCTGGACTACCATCCTGGAAATAGCATACCATTTGAGTCTAAACTTATTGGATATCAGGAAAATGCACCAAACACGCCTGCCCAGTGGCCAAATTATGGCTTAATTTACTGTAAATGCCATGGAAGCCAGTATAACCCACAGTGGGGAGGAAGAAACCTGTACAATAACGGTCCTGCAGCAAGCCCTGCAAATCATTCACTCCCCCAGATAATGCTTGCAACAGACAGCAATAATCATATCTATGCATACGGGATAAACTCTTCGAACGCAGTCATAAGAACACACCTTCAGTTTCCCAATGGAGAAACATATGGTTCACAGGTAAAAAGTGAGGATTTAACAGGTGGCACGGCAATAAGGACATCCCGGTCCCCAACTGCATATCCTTCTTCACTTGTTACTGGGAATATTACATCATCAAGTTCGGCCAAAATCTTGAGTACATCATCTCTAGATTTGAATGCTAACAGTTCCGGTATAATACTCTACAGAACCTCAGTTGTAAGCAACGAGAATGTGAATGGAATGGACTGGAAGGGAAGTTTTTCAGGTAGCACATCCAACAACAAGTTATAGGTGGAATAAATGGAAAAAGCTGAATCTAATAATTATAACATAACCGATTTAATGAAGGAAGAAAAGGATTTGCCTGAAGGATCATATAAGTTAGGTTTCAAATCTGTAACAAGCCGAGGGTATAGAATAGATGAATGGACAGGATCATGGGTCGCAACGGCACTTGTTTACCAGATTGTATCGGGAATAGTACTATTTTTCTATTACAGTCAGATCGATCCATATCATTCTACTCTATATATGATAGATGATGTCCCATTCGGGCACATTATACTTACGTCCCATCTTTATATGGCCTATGCCATGATTGCACTCGTTTACTTCCATATGATGAGGCAGTGGTTTGTTGGTACATACAGAGGAAAATGGAGATGGCTACAGTGGATGCTTGGAGTCGTATTATTCCTGCTTACAATATTTACGGCAATACTTGGTTATATGCTGGCAAACACGGCAATAGCGATGGCTGCAGTTCATATAGGTATATTATTTATGCAGAGGAGTGTAATGGGAAGAATACTTCCCGGTAACCTCATTAACTGGCTTGAAGCCATACTCATTGGAAATTACACTACGCCTGCCCTATTCTCTCACCTGCTTGCCCTTCATGTAGCAGTCTTCACATCATTAATGCTTGGTATATTTGTAGTGCACTTCATGTTATTCGAACGATCAGGACTTGCAAGTGATAAACCGAAAAAGGGAGAAATGATACCGTGGTTTCCTACAAATCTACTTTATGCAATGTTCTCTGGTATAGTTCTTGTGGGGATAATACTGATCTTTGCAGCAGTATTCCCTCAGACACTTACACTGGCATATGGATCACTGGCATATGGAACTTTTCCGGTTCCTGACTGGTATATTACTCCAGTATACAAGTTAATGGATGTTGCAGGTTACGGACTTGGTACAGGAGGTGTTCCACTTCTTATAGGCATTCTAATGTTTATATTTTTACTGCCGTTCATAGACAGATACCATAATAAAGGAGTGCTTGAAAGACCCTGGATTACTGCCTTTGGAATATTTATGCTTATAGGGATTGCTGTTATGACTGTGTGGGGTTATTCACAACCGGGATTAAGCCAGACAAGGCTTATGACATTATACCTGTGGTGGACTATAACATTCATATCGTTCATAACTGTATATGCAATGAGATTTGCAAAAAGGGATGGTGAGTTAATTGAAAACAACTAATATAATTTATTTAATTGGTATTATACAGCTCGTTGTGGTTGATCCTGTTATGTGGTACTTTACTCAGGTTCATCCATTCAGGTATGAGAGGCTCTGGGCTATAATGCTTGTTATAAATCTGTTTCTGTTTGCTGCGATAATATTTCTAATGCTGCAGAAAACAATAAAGGCGAGGGTTTAAAATGGATAAAAAATCTTTATACCTGTACTACTATTCAATGATAGTATACCTGTTTGGAAGTGTACCGTTTATTTTATACGCAGTACTCATAAAGCCAATAGGTGCAATGTACCATGAACGGCCATTTCAGATAATTTCTCCCGTATTCGGTAACTTCGGTGTATATGAAGAGGGGCTTCTTGTTATAGCTCTCGTGTTAATAATACTGTCAATCATCCTCTTCATTCTATCGCTGGGCCACAACAGGTCAAAGAACGGGAAGATATCAAATAGAACCATAATGGCTCCGGTACTGCTGTATATATTTACCTTTGCTGTAATAGGGGTGGCTTTAATATGATGGGAGACAAATTGAGTAAAATGAAAAAAAGATCTAAATATATGATAGTTACAGGAATAGTGCTTCTTCTAATTTCCATTCCAACATTCGTAGACTATAACATGTTCCCAACATACAGTGCAAACATAGGGCCTCATCAGATAAGTAGCTGGATATCCTTTTTCTTTACTTTTGTGGGATTTGTTCTTCTGATAATGGCCTTCGGGGAAGAAGATATATAATTATTTTATTATTTTATTTTCAATTAAATTTTTAATTTCTTTTTCGCTGTAGTGATTATTTTTTAAAATTTCAAATGTATCTTCACCGTGTTTCGGAGCTGTGCCATTATACATTTCTGAAATAATTTCATTTCTGTTTCTGACCCTTGAAACTGGAAAATTATATTTTCTTCCAAGTTTCAGCACTTCCATTGATTTATAGGCTGAAAGAATTATTTCTACCACTTCATTGACAGATATATCTAATCTGGAATATTTTAGATCCGGCCTTTTTATCGCCTCTGTAAAATTAGTCCAGAATTTTTGTTCCAGGCATCCCAGTGCAATCTTTCCATCTGATACATTATAAATTCTATAAGAGGGATATTCTCCATTTAACACATTATTTTCTGTGAACAGGCTATACGCATTGAAGAATAGTGGAATCTCCGACATATTTACAGTAATTTTAGAATAATCAAAATTCTTTAAATGATTGACTATTTCCAGTGCAGCATACATGCCTGAACCAACATCAGCAATCTGAACCGGAAGTGTGGTTTCTATTCCTGACATAGCAGTAAAATTAATGTCATGCCCCGGGATTTCTGGATTATCCCTATAACCCTTTATGGAGCAGTATACAAGTTCAGGATTGATTCTATGCAATACTTCATAACTGATACCCAGTCTTTCAGCCACACCGGCAGTGAAGCTCTCAATGAAAACAGAGGCTGTTTCAATCAATCTGTATAATATCCTTTTTCCTTCATCTGTTTTCAAGTTCACTCTGATGCTTTTTTTACCATGGTTAAGGAAATCACTGGCACCGGGGGATAAATCATCCATATAATCTCCTCTCTCAGTATCCTCTAATTTTATAATGTTATATCCCATATCGCATAAAATCCTTGTTGTTATGGCACCGGGAATTAACCTTGTGGCATCAATAACTGTTTCCATAAAAAAGTATAGTATTGTGGTATATAATTTGTTCAGAAAATAATCAATCCCTTGAATTTTGGTTTAATTCCATTGCACGTCTGTATGATCCCAGTACTGCATTGGCTATGGCAGTTCTCACATTAGCCTTCTCCATTTCATATATTCCGGCCGCAGTAGTCCCTCCAGGAGTCATCACCTCATCCCTTAAATCGGATGCTGATAACCCCCTTTCCTTCATGAGCAGCATGGTATTAATGAATGTGTCTATTACAAGCTCACGTGCCTGAAATTTTGGTATGCCCGCCAGTATCCCGGCATTTATCATTGAATCTGCCATAATGGCTACAAAAGCAGGTCCACTGCCGCTTAGCCCTGTTACCGCATCCATGTATGATTCGTTTATTTCAATAGCGGATCCAAAGCCTTTCAGCACCTTTTCTAATATGGCTATATGTTCTCTGTCAAGGTTTTTGTAACTGTATGCAGTGACGGATTTCTGTACCAGCATAGGTATATTGGGCATGCCCCGGGCAACCATGGACTCCCTGAGAACATCCTCTATGTGCGATAATGTTACACCGGCCATGAATGATATTACAAGCTTGCCTTTCACCGCATTCTTTATTTCATTCATTACAGAATCAGAGATATTAGGTTTTATAGTGAGAAGAACTATATCTCCGTATTTTGCATTATCCACATTGTTTTCAAAAATCTTGAATCTGCCTTTATTCCATTTTTCTAACTTTTCGAATGATCCTGAACTGAGAGAAACCTCAAAATCATTTTTTATTCCTTCTGCAATTGAGCGGCCAACTACGCCCAATCCTATAATTGAAGCTTTCATTGCCAATAATTGGAAGATATTATATTATCTTTTTCGATTACACAATGCAAATCTTTAATAGCACAAATTTGCATAGTTTACTATGTCCCTCTTAATAGCATTAATTGTTTTATTAATTGCAATAGCCATCCTGTCCATACCCATGTATATTGCATCACTTATAATAGTAAACAAGTCAACAGCAACCTTCGGGAGTGCCGTAGTAGCAACAGTAATAACGGCACTTATACTTGTATTTCTGTCCATAGCACTTCACTTTCTCCTTGCACCACTTGCAGTCTTTGGAACCTTCCTGGCATTTTTAATTACCCTATTTATTATTCTATATGCTTATAGTTCAATTTATGATATAAGCATGGCAAGAAGCTTTATTCTGGCCGTTATGGAAGTAATTATTTGGTTTGTATTCTTCATCTTCACTGGAATACTGGGTGCCTTTTTCCTATTCATTTAAAATTTATGACAGTAATAGGATATCATTTACCACCTGTGCTGCTGTCTCAAGAGGGCCATCATGTTTTTCAAATACTGTAAGGTCATCATTGTTATCGGTTTTCTCAAGATACCCCATTGAAAGTGAATCCATTGCGGCCAGTGAATCACCGGATTTTATGCTGAATATTTTTGACTCAACAACAGGTTTTGGACCCGGTATAATGTGTGAAAGTACCCTATATATTTCACCGGAATTTCTCATATAGTCTATGTTGCCCAAGTTTTCTATCCCTTCATATTTTACGTCATTTAGTGTGTAATCTAACCCGAGAAGAGCGTTGGCTATAATGACAGTCTTTCTTGCCCCATCCAGTCCATTAGTATCATCGTGATAGTCTGTTTCGGCTATTCCCATGTTCTGGGCAGTTTTTATGGCCTCGTTAAAGTCAACGTTAGCCATAAGCTGGTTAAGGACAAAATTGATAGTAGAACTTACCTGGCCTTTAAACTCCAGAATATTTGAGGATTTCAATGAATACCTGTTAAGGTTAAACAACGGCACTCCCCCGCCTACAGCTGATTCATAAAGTATGTGTTTCTTATGTGCAACTGATGATTCCATAATTTCTTTCCAGTGAAGAGCCAGCGGTGCCTTATTTGAGGTGACTATGTGTTTTCCGCTTTCAAAGGCATTTTTGTACATGCGCATGCCTGCAATGCCATCCTTTGTTGCTGGAGACATGTCAACAATTATGTCTGATGGCAGTGAATAAATATCATCAATTTTTATTACCTCTGCAGCCTCATCAAGTTCTTTTCTTTCCTTGTACATTAAAACCTTATCAAGATTGAGCCCCCTTTTATTATAAATTGTAGTTCTTGAATCCGATACTGAGATCACATTAATATCGGAACCAAATTTGTTCTTGAAATACCCATGATTTTCATTTAAAATACCTACTACAGCCTTTCCTATGTGGCCCAAACCAACAAGAGAAACATTCATTCCTGCTAATTATAACTTATTTTATAAAACTTCTTATGCGATTTTATAAAATATAGTTTTTATCCAGTTTCACTCAATGTGAAACAATGAATTTTCGAGAAAATAGTAACATTATCAAATTTACCTGTAAATATAATACCTGGCCTTGATAACAATAAATAAAGCATATACTGGCAAGAGTCTAAAATCCTAAAACTGAGAGTAAATTGGATCGATTAAATTATAAAATGAAAAGGTTAAAGCCTTCCGTTAAAACATGGATGAACCAACAAGCAATTAAAACTATAAAAAATGCATGATTTACTGTCTGATGATATGAATATTGTTACACCAGAGGAATCATACATAAAAAAGAAAAATAGGTAATAAGATCAAAACACAGAAATTTAGAAGGTATATAAAGAAAGTAATTTCATGAGATAATATGACCATAAATTTACAGGGTGTGGGACACAATTCTAAAATCTACCCATATTGAACAGGTTATGCCACACGCCGGTGCAGAATAGTGCATTATCTATTCTGTCATCCCTTCTCTGTGCTACATTCCATCCAAGCATCTTCTTGTCTGCAGCAAATCCAGATTCAGAATTGCTTCTCTGATGGTACTGTTCCAGGTATGGCATGGTATTCTCAATAAAATCTTTCATTGTTTTTTTCCATTTCAGAGATCCATTCAGTGTGGAATTCTTCTTCGGTATTACGAATACCTTTGTTTCCCCAAGTTTATCCATGTATGATGGAGAGGAGTAATACCTGTCCAGTCGTATGGAATCCATTTCTATACCTATTGAGGAAAGAAGATCCATTGCTCTGTCATAAGCACTCCTCTCAGATTTCATTGATGAACCGAAGGCAATGTACATCCTTGATTTAAGGTCCATTATGGCAAATGAATATGCAAACAATCTTTTCTTATGTGACTTTGATTTCTTTCCATCCTTTTCCCCAGTGGTTTTAGGATTCTCCTTGGCAAGATCCTTAAGCTTCTGTGCATATGATTCATAGTTCTTCTTCACAGTAAGGGAATAACCTGTACCATCACCTGTTGCACTGGAATTCGTAATATCCTTTTTCCCCAGTATGAGTACATGCAGGTTGTGTACTGCAATTATGACCTCCTCATCTGAATATAGTCTTTCTATGGTTTTGTATGATACATCTATTCCTGATAACATGGAGAATATAGCAAGCATGTTTGCAAACATCCTGTTTGATTCACCCACAAGCTGCTTGATCAGCAATAGCTTGACCCTCTGTTCAAGGGTTAGGGAATGTGGGTGCCCGGCTCCTGGAACTATTCGTATCGTTGAAACAGCTTCATTTATCAATGGATCAAGATCCTCCATTGCCATCCTGATTCTCTGTGCAAATTCTTGCTCGTAAGTCCTCCAGTCCCTTTCCTTTTTAGGATGTTCCAGTACGTATTTCTTTGATAGGATGCTGTCAAGTTCATGCAGTTTATCCTTAATGTCCCCTGATACGATTCTTGACATAAATAGTAATGTAACAAAAGGTTAAATAGTTATCTATAGATATCCATATACATGGTAAGAAGACTTGAAGTGGATAATGGAAAACTTATACTGAACGAAAATGAGATTGAGGGTTTTCTCGAGCGCACGGTAACACCGATAGGGACATCAGGAAAAGCGGATGTTCCAAGAAGGTATATTGGACGTAGGGTTTATGTGATAATCACCAAAAATCCCGGAACAATTCAGGAAAAGGGTAAAAAATAATTACGTCCCACACCCGTATTTATCTATTATTTTAGCAATGCTGACTATATGTTCATCAAAGCTTGCTTTTTTTAGCAATAAGGACACGGAATGACCAAATGAGTTGTTACCTATCCCACGCAAATAAGCTGTAACTGCATATTCAGCTGCCTGCTGTGCATTAAAGCATGCCCAATTATAGAAATCTGATAATTTATCATTTATGGATGATTTTAATGTATATTTTGCATT
>NZ_KI542683.1:41224-42431 GCF_000496155.1 Ferroplasma sp. Type II | reverse complement strand
AGATAAACTGCCCAAAGGGATATGACATGCGTGAAGTTGAATCCTGATGTTGAAAATAGTATTGATAGGAAAGCCAAATGCTGGCAAATCTACTTTATTCTCAGCCATAACATCAATAGATGTTGATATAGCAAATTATCCTTTCACCACAATCAAACCTAATGTGGGCATCTCATTTATAAAGGACAAATGCCCGGAAAATGAAATAACTGCTAAATGCAATCCCCGGGAAGGAAGATGCGTTGAAGGTATAAGATATATTCCCGTAGAAATAATTGATGTCCCGGGATTGATAGAAGGCGCAAGCGAGGGAAAGGGTATGGGCAATGAGTTTCTCGACAACGTGCGGGATGCTGACATAATAATCAATCTTTTTGATGCTTCCGGCATGACCGATCTGGAAGGCAATCCATCGGAGAATAAACATGATCCTGGGGAAGATGTGAAATTTGTATACAGAGAGATAGTAAACTGGATGAACGGAAAAATATCCAAGGACTGGCAGAAATTTTCCAGAAAGGAAGACAATAGCCCAGAACGCCTTGAAGTCAAGATGCTACAGAAGGCCGCAACGTTCGGACTTAATGAAAAGGATGTCATTTTTATAATGACTAGGGAGAAATTTCCAGACAAACTTATACACTGGGGCAATGACGATATAAACAGGTTTTCAGAAGCAATATTAAAATATGCCAAACCTGTATTTAACATAGGAAATAAATCTGATCTGCTGACAGAAGAGGCGTTAAAAGAATTTTCGGCTAAGGAAACAAGCTATCTGATTTCAGCACAGTATGAACTTTTAATAGAAAAGGCATTCAATAATGGGTACATAAGCTCAGATGGAAATGATTTTACATTTACAGCCAAATCTGGTGAAGCACAAAAAACTGTACTCAACGAAATAATGTTAAAATATAAAAGTGGGAGTATAATGCGTTTTTATGACGTACTTACTGCTATTATAAAATCCCTGGGATACATTGTTGTATATCCTGTTCTTGACGAAACCAGGTGGGAAGACAAAAATGGAAATGTACTACCGGATGCATATCTCATGAAAGATGGTGATACTGCACTGGACCTGGCATACAAAATACATACGGACATAGGGAAGAACTTTATACGTGCCGTTAACGGGAGAACCAAGAGAATAATTGGAAAAGATTATAAATTATTAAATAATGACGTTATTAANATAATTTCA